>NZ_LNDC01000091.1:333-10418 GCF_001870905.1 Geitlerinema sp. PCC 9228 | reverse complement strand
CGGGGGGGGGAGCATATAAAGCATTAAAGCAAAAAGTAGAGAATATTAGAGATTGTTAATGAATCCAGCACTGTTTAAAGACCCCCACCGCCGACGCAAAATTTGCTCCGCCAGGGTTAAATCATCAGGCGTGGTGAGCTTGATATTGGTTTCTTCCCCCATCACTACCCGTACGGGAATTTGGGATTTTTCCAACAAAGCCGCATCGTCTGTAACCTGCCAACCCAAATCTTTGCCTTGTTGGTGGCATTGTTTCAGCAGAGCTACCTCAAAGCCTTGGGGAGTCTGGGCAGCCCATAAATTTTGGCGGTTGGGAGTATCTTGAATGATGCCTTGCTCGTCAACTACTTTAATGGTGTCTTTGACGGGAACCGCCGCAATAAGGGCAGAATACTCCTGAGCGGCGATCGCGCAGCGGTCGAACAAATCCGGCGTTGCCAAACAACGTGCCGCATCGTGGATTAACACCCGTTCGACATCAGGAGGCACTGTTTGCAAGCCATTGTAAACTGATTCTTGGCGCGTGCTGCCTCCAGTTACAAAATGTACGGTTTTTTGGGCTTCCAGATGGGCGATAATAGATTTAAACTCGGGAAAGTCATGGGGTTGTGCGATGATGCTAATGCCAGAAATTTCTTGGGCAGCCAGGGCGGATTTTAAAGTCCATGCCAGCATCGGCTGACCACAGATTTCTAACAAGCACTTGTTGCGATCGCTGCCCATGCGACGCCCGCTACCGGCAGCTGGGAGTAATAGATGTACCATAGTTGTCCGCTATCTGAATGCAATCCGTTGTTGTCATTGGCTGCGTTCGTTGGTAGCCCCTCGTACGTTGTCTTCAGGCATACCAACTGCGCCAACAATGACCAATGACCAATAGAATCTCATAGAATAGAGCATTGGCAAACTCAACCAGTCAAAATGCGTATACTAGCTTTAATTCCTGGCGGAATCGGCGACCAACTCTTGTTTTTTCCCACGTTGGATGACCTCAAACGGGTGTATCCCAACGCGACAATTGATGTCATTGTAGAACCGAGAGCGACCGGTGCCTATCGGGTGTGCAAATACGCCCACGATCGCTCTTTGAGTACCATTACTTTCGATTTTAAAGACCGCAACGGTCTGGCTGACTGGATGAATTTTCTCGGGATTATTCGCGATCGCGAGTATGATGTGGTCTTGTCTCTGGGGCGAAAATGGGTGGTGGGCTTTTTGCTCTGGTTAACGGGGATTCCCATTCGCATCGGTTACGCCGGTACGGCCGGAGAGCTCTTCCTCACCAATCCAGTATCCCTGAAATCGGAGCAATATGCCGCAGCTATGTACCACGATTTGCTCGGCGGATTGGATATTCAAACTCCTTGTCCGGAGCTATCGGTAACATTGCTCAAAGAAGATATCGAATGGGCAGAAAATACCCAAGCACAATTGGGCGTAAAAGATAGCGGCTATATTTTGATTCACGGCGGTTCTTCCCAAAAAGCCATCGATCGCGGGATTGATAAAATCTATCCCGTCGAAAAATGGCAGCAAGTTATCCAGCAGATTCAGCAACGCCAACCCGGTTTGCCGGTTGTGGTGGCGAAAGGACCGGAAGACGATGCTTGGGTGGAACAGTTGCTTTCTGCTTGCCCGGATGTGAAAACTGTAGAGCCGGAAGACGTGGGCAAACTGGCAGCTACCATTGCCGGTGCCAATTTGGTGCTGTGTACCGATAGTGCCCCCATGCATTTAGCAGTGGCGGTGAAAACCTATACGATTGCCCTGTTTGGTCCCACCGAACCGGACAAATTGTTCCCCGAAAGCGACAAAGCGATCGCTGTTCAATCTCCCACTGGCAAAATGGCAGATATCGAACCCAATGCTATTTTAGAGAAAATGTTTGGCTAGCTGTTTGTCTTTTTCCTAATGCTTCCCCTATGGGTTTGTTTGGTGCCTTGGTCTCCAAGCAGACCCTAATTTAAGTCTTGTCCTTTCCCAAAAAATAAAAGGATAAAAATTTTTCCCACCCTTTCCTCAAATTATGCTATTTTATTAGTAGACACTTTAAGATAATGGAAATATGCGCGATTTTCAATTTAAAGCAAATATTCCCATTATTAAAATTATACCCCCAACCCAGTTCCATGTCAATCCCCAACCGCTTCAAAAATTTTTATCTTGCAAATACCTGCAAACACTTAACAAAGTAGTAGCGAATCTATTCTAATTTGGTAGATAAAGCGATGGTCCGAAGGGTCGGTACCTTTGGCACCATCGCTGTTGTGGTATCTAGCCATTCAGTGACCCACTATTTTAGCCTAGATGCGCTCCCACAGAAATCAGAAAAAAACTCCCAAACCAAGCTTTTTTAATTGCCTTGTAGGGACTTCATAGCGTTTTGTACCCGAGCGCTTTTGTGCATGGTGTTGAACAAATGACCGATACAGTCGTTGAGACCGGATAGAGAAAGATTGAGAGACTTGGCAATGTCCTCGTAGCCAGTACCGGCAGCAATGTGAGCCAGCAATTGCCGATCGCGTTCTGTAAAAGCAAAATCAACCGCTTGCTGTTCGATCGACTTAGCGATCGCGGGATCCAGCCAAAAATTCCCCTTGTAAGTATAGTGAATACCCTGTGCCAGCTCTTCCGTAGAAAGATCGCTGTGGCAGTAGGATTCCGCACCACTAGCAAAAGCAGCCAACACTTCGTCGGGGCGTTCCAGAGAACACCGCAGCAGCAGCTTCACATCCAGTTCGTTGTCATCTTCCTGTAGCTGTCGGACTTGTTGGGTCAAACTCGCCCCATCCATATCCGATAGGGTCATAGAAGCGATCGCCACATCCACGGGAATAGATTCCAACAAAACCAACCCCGTATGACCGTTGGTAGCCTCGCTGGCTACTTCCAACCCTTCCTGTTGGCGCAAGCGATTCCGCAGATCGACGCGGGTATCTTCATCAGATTCAATAATAATTACCTGAATGTCACTCATGAACTCGGCTGTCCTTGCAAATATTCGCTAAAACCCGATTTTAAGCCAAGCGCGAACTCAATTGGCCAGAGAATTTTTCTGGTTCCATCCTAATAGAGGTTTCCAGCAGCTAGCATGGGTAGTCGGTAGCTACTGCTGCGACGACTGGTTCTTATTACCAGACATAGTCCCCGCAAAATTCATATCCGCCTGCAACTCTGGATGTTCCTGTTTGCGTTGTTCCAGCTGTTCGCGGGTAAACACTTTGGACTCGTCGAAGCCCAAGTCAATATCCGTATGTAAGCCCTTGTACTTCACGCGACCCAAATTGTAGAAGCGTTTGTTGAGAGTGGTTTTGGCAAAAGCTTTCAAACAGCCCAACAAGTACTTGCGCTTGAAAGGATCGCGGGCAAACCAATATTCAATAGTTTTACGCATGTAGAAACGAGCGTAGTTGCGCAAGACCCCTTTCAACACATCTTCCCGTTCCATGTTCTCCGGCTTCATAATCGGAGTAACAAAATTATACTGGGAATAATCCCGTACTTCCACGCGATCGCCGAGGTCTTGGAACAAATCGGAAAACGGCCAGGGAGTGAACATATTCCAGTTCACCATATCCGGTTGCCAATCCAACGCCATACGATAGGTTTCTTCGATAGTTTCTGGGGTTTCATTCTCCAGCCCCATAATAAACTGCGCCTCAGCCACAATGCCATTTTTCTTCAGCAACTGGATAGCACGTTTGTTATCTTCGATGGTAGTTTCCTTGCGGAAAACATTCAAGTTTAACTGCGCCGCCGCCTCCGTTCCCAGGGAAACGTGAACCAATCCAGCCTTGCGGTACATAGGCAGCAGTTCTTCATCACGTAAAATATCGGTAACGCGGGTATTGATGCCCCAATGCACGTCTAAATTGCGCTCGATCAGTTCCTCACACAAGGCAATAAAGCGGGAGCGATTGATAGTGGGTTCTTCATCCGCCAAGATAAAGAAACCCACATTGTACTCTTTAACCAGAGTTTCAATTTCATCTACAAATTTCTTGGGAGTACGAGCGCGATATTTGCGCCAGAAACGCCACTGGGAGCAAAAACGGCAGCGGAACGGACAACCACGGGCGTAGTTAGGAACAGCTACGCGCACGTTCAAAGGCGTGTAGATGTAGTGTTCCCACTCCAGCAAGCTCCAATCGGGGCTGAGGGTATCCAAATCTTTAATGGGGGGATGGGCTGGGGTGGCCACCACCTCGCCGCCTTCAAGAAAGGCAATGCCTTTAATTTCCCGGCGATCGCGTTTGTCGGTACCATTTTCAATGGCTTGCAGTAGGTTAACGGTTACTTCTTCCCCTTCGCCGCGAATAATGTAATCCACCCAAGGCGCTTCGTTGAGGACTTCGCCATACATGTAGGTGGGGTGGATGCCTCCCATCACCGTAACCACGTTGGGGCAGACTTCCTTGGCAATTTTCAGCGTGGTTTCCGACTGGTAAATCATGGGGGTAATGGCAGTCGCCAAAACCACATCCGGTTGGTTGGTTTCGATAATTTTGGCTAAAACGTCATCGGGAATGTCCTTGCTCATGGCATCCACGAAACGTACGTTGGTGAAACCTGCTTGTTTTAAAGCACCACCGACGTACGGAACCCAACTCGGCGGCCAGTTGCCGGCAATTTCAGCGCCACCGGAATGGTAGTTGGGTTGGATCATCAAAATGCGCATGGCGTTCCTCCTTCAAATTTGGTAGCCGTTTGTGCTGGATGTTGGGTTGGGAAATAGGTAGGTCGGAAACGTGCAAACTTGCTTTAAAGGTTCAATATTATATAGCCAAAAAGCGATAAAAAGTTACCAACTTTCTGCTGCTGGGAAATCGTTTGCTCGCCTTGTTCTTGCTTGGAGTGGTTTTTTCGGGGCAGCAAAAATCTGCAAGCAGCGACTCAGGTTAAAGACAACCAACCTACACCCTTAGGTGCAATCGTATATGGACAACTAGTGATATTTGACTTGTAGAAATAAAAATTTACAATTTTGGGGGGAAATCAGGCAGCATAGAGCTTTTTTGGGGAAAATTTTGGCTGCAGGTGCTCGATCGCTGCGATCGCACCTGGTATAGCCCCAGAGAAACTATTCCCCTTGCCCGTCGAGCAAGTCAAAAATCCCAGCTTCCAAATCGTACCCCAACACCTGTGCCATCGACATCAAACGGGACTTGCTGGGCATTTGTCGCTGGCGCAACCATTCGTGGATGGCAAAAACTTTCGACATTAAAAAAATTTCCAAAGCCTCCGGATTGTACTGAATGCCCTCCGTGCGATGGAACTCGTGGGGAACCAACATGGCCGTGTAGCGGGGCAATTCTCCCCCTTTCCAGTCCAAAAGAACGGGCAACCATGGATAGCGGGCATCCAAGCGCACAAACCACAAACGCACTTCCGGAATTTCCGAAAGTTCCCGGGGGTCTTCCGGTTCGCGGGGATAGTCAATGTGGAAGTTCAATCCCGTTTCGGGAAGCGAATCGGTACACTGCCACGACTCGATGGTAGTCTCGGCGGGAGACAAATCTAGCTGTTGTAAGGTATCTGCCGTTAGGTGAATGGTGGTAGCCATGATTGCCTGAATTTGTTTTGGTATTTAGGAGCAACAATTGTTTTTTGTTGCCGATCGAAGCCTTGAAAAAAAGCTTTCCGCATCCAAGTTCCCTAGAAGGGAAAATACCACAGATTATCAAAAATTGGTACGTGGCTAGTACTTACCTGGCAGACGATTCCCAATTTTCTAGGATAGAATAAAAACCATAGGAAACTTGTATTGACAGCAAGCGATCGCTTAATTTAAAAAAAAGCTTGACGAACTGTCGCCCTGGTTAGCAAACAAATATGATGGAGGATGAAGCAGCCGTTTTGAAACCCATTCGATCTTTACAAGATGCCATTGACCGCTGTCAGGCGTTGGGGATGCGGGTCAGCCGCCAGCGACGCTTGATACTGGAACTGTTGTGGGAACGACAGGAACATCTGTCTGCCAGAGAGATTTACGACCATCTCAATCGCGAAGGGAAAAACATCGGGCATACCTCGGTTTATCAAAATCTCGATGCGCTGGCTAGCCACGGCATTATTGAATGTATCGAACGTTCGGACGGTCGCTTGTACGGAAACATCAGTGATTCCCACAGCCACGTGAACTGTTTAGACAGCGATCGCATTCTGGACGTATACGTAGAGCTACCAGAAGAAATTATCCAACAAATCGAAGCACAAACAGGCATTCGCATCACCGACTATCGCATCGACTTCTACGGCTACCGTCAAACCCCCCCTTCCCAGGCAAACGCCAGCCAAGGGGAAACAGCAGCAAGCCACCAAAACCAGCCAATGCCAAAAGTCGCCCACAACCATACCGAAAATAGCGAAAGCCATTCCTATTCCGTGCAACCATTTTGGATGCCAAACCAACCCCATCAAACCGCCAAAAACGGCAACGCGCAAGAACACTACTAGAATTCATTCGCCCGTATCGATCGCCGGTTGTCCGTTGCGAAACCTGCCATCAAAACTTCTGCCCCTAGGTCCTGTTAGCGAACCTTCTCCGTGGGGCAAGCCATTGCGAAGTTCACCTTCGTAGCGCGCCCCATTGGGAAATTCACAAACGGCATCGTCAGCATCAAGATTTTTATTGTAAAACTCCCCGCGACAAACCGTACCGTTGCTGCGCGTCAGCGTACCGTTGCCCAGGGGTTGTCCAGCAAAAAACTCGCCCTGATAGACATCGCCGTTGGAATAGACAAATCTTCCCTGACCGGAAGGGCGGCTGTTGATTTGACCGCTATCCACCCTAGTCACCAACTCAAAATTGCCTTCGTAGTAGCTACCATCGGGAAACGTCACCCGACCGCTAGTGATATTGCCGTTGCGGAAAGTGCCGCGGTAGCGAGCGTCATTGCTGGTGATAAACATACCTTGCCCGTTGGGGCGGCCGTTGCGAAACTGACCTTCATAGCGACCGCCATCAGCAAATACGTACACGCCCTGTCCGTTGGGCAGTCCGTTGACAATTTGCCCGATATAGTTATCGCCATTGTCGTAATTGCATTTGGCTCGACCCGTGCGAATATTGGGCTCGCAAACAGTTAGTTTGGGACCGCTTTGCTGGGCTGTACTCGGTAGCGAAGGCAAAAAATAGCTTCCCGTACCTACGATAGCTGCTACCAAAAAAGCCATGCCGGTTTTGTTACCACCAAACATAGTTAACACCATCCTCAAGAGCGCTGGATAGCACTTTCTTTTCTTGAAATATAAAAATAATTTTGAATATCAAAATAGTTACTGCAAGTTGACCCTCATGCAGGACCGCCGTTGCCGTTCGGTTCTTCTCCAGCATCAGCATCGCTTGCCTGAGGCACCGCACCCACTTCTTTCACCACTTCCATACCTTTTTCTTGCAGTACCACCACAGGCAGCCCCTCAGAGCGCATTTCAATGCGTTTGACCAGAACTTGACCGTTGCCGATGGTTTGCCCGGCGCGAACGTACCGACTGGCGATCTCGTTGGGGGCGCGTACAATGGCCAGTACCTCATTGCCCACTTGAATGGCTCCTGTGACTTCGACGCCGCGGGCAATGGTAGGCTGAGGTTCGCTCGGTGTTGGCGATGGCGGCACATTGTTTGGTGACTGGGGTTGGGGCACGTTGGTGGGTGACTGCGGCACCGAATCTGGGGGATTGTTACCACCGCCAGGTGGCGTCTGACCGGGCAAAGCGGGGCCAATCGCTACTGGAATTTCAGGCATCTCGGGGATGCTGCGTTCCGGTAGTTCGGGAATGGGGGGGATATTGGGGGAAGCAGAGGGGAAGTTATTGGTATTTTGCGGACTTGGCTGTGGCATGGATTCCGGCGGGCTAAACGGATTTGGGCGTACTCGGTTGGGAGCTTGGGTTTGCCGACCGGAACGATTGGTAATTTGTCGAGTTCGTTCTTGCGGATCCGTGGGTTGGATTAAGCGCGATCGCGGAGAAATGGTCGGACCGGCAAAATCCTCTGCCTGTTCGGTTTCCGTTTCACCATTGCCCTCTGCTTGCGGAGCGTTGGCTGCGGCGGACGATACCGGTTCTTCTTCGCCAGAACCAGATTGGTCGCCATTGGTGGTTTCTTGGGAATCGCCGTTGTTGTTCCCGTTGTTCCCATTATTGACACCATTGCCATCGTCCGTACCGCCGCCGCAGCCGGCAAACAGGAATGCAAGGGTTAGGGTAGATAAAGCGAGAAAACGTTGCAGCATAGCCAGTACTGGAAAGCCTACTCCCACCATAGCCTATTGCCTGTCGAATTGGGGGAAGAACTGTTTTTTTCTATTCCCTATTCTTCGGTTTTGGTAGGGCGCATGGTGGGAAACATCACCACGTCGCGGATGCTGGCTGTGTTGGTGAGCAACATAACCAAGCGATCGACGCCAATTCCCATACCGCCGCAGATGGGCATTCCCAACGAGAGGGCTTCCAGAAAGTCTTCATCCATGGGATGAGCTTCTTCATCGCCGGCTTGTTTTTGTGCTAGTTGGGCTTCAAACCGCTGTCTTTGGTCTTGGGGGTCGTTGAGTTCGGAAAATCCGTTGGAATATTCGGTACCGTGGATGAATAGCTCGAACCGTTCTACCAATCCGGGTTGGCTGCGGTGTTTTTTGGCTAGGGGACTGACCTCAATGGGAAAATCGACGATAAATGTGGGTTCCATTAAGGTTGGTGCCACAATTTCATCAAAGATGGCATATAAGAGATAGCCTAGGGTTTGGGTTTGCAGTTTGGAAGGAGATAGCCCCAGTTTTTCGGCCCCTTGAATGGCTGCTGCTAACGATAGGGTATCGAAGTCCAAGCCGGTTTCGTCTCGCACTGCTTCTACCATGGTTTTTACCTGCCAGTGTTTGCCGGTAAAACCAGGATATTTTTCGCTGTGGTCGTATTTGCGTTCCAGGTCAATGCGATCGCCTTGGTATTCAATTTCGCGTACGTCCTCTCCCAGGGTGTTCGTAACCACATGGCAGATTAAATCTTCCACCAAGGTCATGATTTCAAAATAGTCTGCATAGGCTTGGTACACTTCTAAGGAACTAAACTCGGGGTTGTGGGTGCTGTCGATACCTTCGTTGCGAAATACACGACCGAGTTCAAAAACTCGTTCAAATCCCCCACAAACTGCCCGTTTGAGAAACAGTTCTGTGGCAATGCGCAGGTATAGGTCTACATCCAGGGCATTGTGGTGGGTAACGAAGGGTCGAGCAGCCGCCCCGCCGTAGATGGCTTGCAGGTTGGGGGTTTCAATCTCGTCAAACCCTTGATCCCAAAGATAAGTACGAATACTCTTGACAATTTGACTGCGTCGCCGGAACCGTTCAAACGCCTCCGGATGGGTCACCAGATCGATTTCTCGATGGCGGCGACAGGTTTCCGGTTCGCTAATGCCATAGTATTCATCGGGGAAGGGAGCGGTTGCTTTGCCCAGCAATTGTAGTTTTTCCACTTGAATAGAAAGCTCGCCGCGGTTGGTGCGACAGCCAATCCCTTCCACACCGACGAAATCTCCTTTATCGAGGAGTTTTTGGATTTGTTTGAAGCTTACTTGTGACTCCTCGCTAACGAGTTTTTTTTCAATTTTGAGCTGAATTTTGCCCGTAGCGTCTTTGAGGTCGATAAAACAGATGCTACCGCTATCGCGTTTGGAGGTGATTCTGCCGCACAAGTGTAACGGTTCGGCTTGCGGGTCGGTTTCTCCGTTTTCGATCTGTCGTTGGGGTGCCTCGAAGATGGCACGAACATCAGCGGTGGTATGCGATCGCTGAAAACGAACACTCGGATAGGGTTCTATGCCAAGCGATCGCAGTTTTTCTATTTTCTGAGCGCGAACTTCCGCCTCGTTGCGAGTAGAACTTTGGTCGGCCATGAAAAACGTACAATGAATGGGTTTAACGGACTGTATACAGGGAAATTGTATCAGTTATGGTTGGTTTGGAGGTATTGAGCGTACCGAGGGTGGGAGATATAATAGGTGGTTTGCGGTTGTCCTGAAGAATGGCTAATCCCGTGGTTTTTGAACCGGGGTCAATTTTAAGTTGATGATTATGAGTTACGCAATTTTC
>NZ_LNDC01000091.1:0-310 GCF_001870905.1 Geitlerinema sp. PCC 9228 | reverse complement strand
TAACGACGAAAGACCTTGGCTCGTCCTGCTTTTAGCATTTTTCTGGCTTGAGCGGGATGGGTCGGGTCTAGCGGTTTTTTGTTTTTATCGAGAACCAAGGCATACATAATGGATGAACTCCACTGTTTGCGGGTTAAGTTTTCCTCGCCAATGTGATTTCGGCTTTTTGTGTCCGCCGCACTGGTTTTTGTCAATCACCTAGACCTGTTTAACGACGAACGACAGAGCTTCGGGCTGGAAAGCACCCGCGAAAGGTGTCATGACCGAAATAACGGAGTCTGCTACGAGACCAAGGCTGGACTAACCGAAC
>NZ_LNDC01000090.1 GCF_001870905.1 Geitlerinema sp. PCC 9228 | reverse complement strand
TTCTGCGGTCGCAGCACCCCAGGTCATTTCTGCCTGTGGGTAGATAGTTGAAAATACAATACCAACTTTTGCCCCGTTCCCTACTTTAATGAATCGGGTGATGCCGGGACTTGCAGGGTTGGTTGTCCCTCGCCAAGCCGGTCTTGTATCTACCCATATCTCCAGAGTTCTCGCCCTGGTGGGCAATAGTGCCATACTGGGCTGAGGTGATTATACCCCATCCGCCGCTAACTAGCGCGAATGACGCTTCGCGTTTATTCGTAGGATGCGCGGCGGTTTTGCTCATACAACCACGGAAATAGGCTGTCAAATTGTTCCCATTGCTATTGAGATTCGCTATAGTTGGGAACTGGCGCTTCACCGCCTTCCAATCCCAACTCTTCTAGCATAGCTCGATCGTTTTCTGGCGGCTGTCCTAGGGTAGTCAGGTAGTGACCGATGAGCATGGCGTTAATGCCAGCCTGAAGACCCAACTTTTGGAGTTCGCCCATGACAGCTTCCCGGCCGCCAGCATAGCGTAAAATTTGCTCTGGCAGAATCAGCCGAAAAATGGCGATCGCTTTTAAGGCATCAAAGGGATCGAGCTTCTCGCGATCGCCGAGTGGCGTTCCTTCCCGGGGATTGAGCAAGTTAATAGGTACCGATTCCACTTCGAGTTCCCGCAAAGACAAAGCCATATCTACGCGGTCTTCCCAAGTTTCGCCCATCCCCATAATGCCGCCAGTACAGGCTTGAATTCCAGCCGCTTTTAGGTTTTTCACCGTTTCCACGCGGTCTTGCCAGGTATGAGTACTGACAATGTTTTCAAAAAAATTCTCAGAAGTTTCTAAATTGTGGTTGTAGCGAGTAACGCCAGCTTCCCGAAGTTGCTCTGCTTGTTCTGGGGTAACTTCTCCCAACGCACAACAGGGCTTGATATCGGTTTCGGCGATAATCCGCTTCACCGTTTCCAGAATCTGCTCGAATTCGTTGGATTTGGGGCTTTGGTACTTGGGTCCCCTGCCTTGGGAAACCAAACAAAACCGTTTGGCACCAGCATTGGCAGCGGATTTGGCTTGTTCCACAATTTCATCGGCAGACATCAAGCCGTAGATCGGAGAATTTTCCCCCGGATGGTGGGCAGATTGAGAACAAAAAGAGCAATTTTCCGAACAGTTGCCCGATTTCACATTCACAATGCTGCACAGATCCACCACATTACCGCAGCAAGCTTGGCGTACCCGGTCAGCAGCCTGGCATAGCTGTAAAATCTTCTCTTGCCCTTCAATCTCCGTCAGGGCTAGTGCCTCCTCACGGGAAAGGCGATGGCCGTCAATAATTCGCTCTGTAAGAGTTTGCAACCACTGTTTGAGGTTTTCGGACTCTAAAGGAACGTTGTTGCCGGCAAAATGGTTGTTTTTGCTAGTCGATTCTGTAAATTTTGGTGCTTGAACCACGATGTCCAGCCCCTAAATAACTTTTGTCAGATGTTTTATCATACCACGAAGGGGCATGAATTGAGAGGGTTGTTTCTGCCTAAAAATCGAGGAAATCAACGATTCGCCGTTCGCCCTTTCAATATTGGTTCCCCATACACCAGAGATAGCAATAGAAACCAGGTAATTAACTATGGATGCAATGGATTTCTTTCACAAAAGTGCTGGAACGTGGCGATCGCAGCGTACCACGCACCACCTACCTTTCCGACGTGCTGAAGTGGGCGAGTCGGAAATCCGCGTAGACAGTTTGAAGGCCGACGATCCGCAAGTGGCCGAAGTCTGTCGCATGCATGAAATTGACCCCAGCCGTGCCGCCGGCGGAGCCAGAGTCAGTTGGCAAGGAAGCATGGAATGGGACAAAGAAGACGAAGAAAACCATGCTGGTTCCACCATCTTAGTCTTAGTTCCCAACGAAGACGACGCCAGCAAAGGGCTGTTGTTGCGCGAACGGGGTTATGCAGAAGTTACCCCAGTAGCTGGCAAATACGAAATCGACTCTGAAGATGCCATGCTGCTAATCACCGATTACGAAACCATGAGTTCGGTGGAGCGTTTTTGGTTTCCCAACGACGACCTGCGGATGCGTAGCAGTACGGTAACCCGTTTTGGTGGTTTCAGCACAGCGTCCTTCTGTACGGAATCCCGCGTCGATTCTGCTACACCAGCAAATGACGAATCTGAAAAACAGATACCAGAGGCTGGGTTTTCTGCCCTCGGTTGGTAGTTTTTTTTGTAGAGGGGAGGTGAGGTCGTCGGGGCATACCGAGTATGGAGACATCGGGACATTAAAGCAAACAACCAATTATATCTGCCGGTGCTTCCAGGCTCGGTACGCACCCATCTCCCAAACATGCCGTCAAAAAATTAAGAATTGTTGCAAATCTTTAGAAAAGCGCGAAGAATCGCAAGATAATCTCCTATTGTAAAGTCGTGTACTTATCCTTTAAAAAGAAGTTGTAAAGGAGAATCGGCCGTGGCAATTCCTTTATTAGAATACTCTCCCAAAAGCCAAAACGAACGGGTGAGCGGTTACGAAGTGCCCGGTGAAGAACAGCCAAAAATTTACGACATGGTAGATGTCACCTCCAATGAGGACATGGAGGAATTGATTTGGGCTGCTTACCGGCAAATTTTCAGCGAACACCAACTGCTGAAAAGCAACCGCCAGTCGATTTTGGAATCCCAGTTAAAATACAAGCAAATTACCGTTCGAGACTTCATTCGCGGCTTGGTCACGTCTGAAGTGTTCCGCGAACGCAATTACAACACCAACAACAATTACCGTTTCGTGGCAATGTGCGTCCAACGGGTTCTTGGACGGGAAGTTTACAACGAACGGGAAAAAATTGCTTGGTCTATCGTTCTTGCGACCAAAGGCATGAAAGGCTTTGTTGATGCCTTGTTGGATAGCGATGAGTACATGCAAAACTTTGGGGACAATATTGTACCGTTCCAACGGCGTCGGATTTTGCCCCAGCGCGATCGCGGCGAAACGCCTTTCAATTTAAAAACCCCGCGTTATGGTGCTTACCACCGCGCCCAACTTGGGTTCCCGCAAATTGTCTGGCAAAATGCCGTACGTACGTTCCGCCCGCAAGAAAAGCAGCCTCAAGCTGGCGATCCGGTAAGCTATCTAGGTATGGCGCGGGAAATCCGTCCCAGGGAAAATCCCATTCCGCGGGTTTCTGCCCAAAATATTGACTATTTGTCGAAAGTACCTCGCAAATAGTAGAGGCATTTCTTGAAATGGCTTCTTGCGACTGCTGGTGATTGGTGATTGGCAATGGGCATAGGTAGAATTGGGATAATTCTGCTGCTGATTGCTAGTTACCGATCGCCAGCCGTTTGCTTTAGCTGGTTTTAAGGTGGCGAGAACGTAGGGTATTGACTAACCAAATCACTGAACATTAATTGACATCTGTGTTAATTGTGTTCGGTTAGTCCAGTCTTAGCCTCTTAGCGGGCTACGT
>NZ_LNDC01000089.1:1388-22822 GCF_001870905.1 Geitlerinema sp. PCC 9228 | reverse complement strand
CAAGTATTCCCTAAGTTCGTACTGGTAGAGGGTTCCTTGTTGATACTCAATACCGGAGATTTCCGGATTTTGGATTTTTTGGGTCCTTGATTTTTAGTCGGCAAGATTGGTTTGCACGGTATTTACCAAACGATGGACCCAGCGTTCGGTCATTTCTTCGGTTGCCGCTTCCACCATAATCCGCAGCAGGGGTTCGGTTCCTGAAGCGCGGACCAAAATGCGTCCGCCATCTCCCAATTCTGCTTCTGCCTGTTGGATGGCACTCTGAATCGCATCGCATTGCTGCCACTGTTGTAAGCGAGTTCGGGAAGGAAGCCGTACGTTTTTTAAAATTTGCGGGTAACAGGGAAAGCTATTGTCTGCCAGTTCGGCAAGGGCAACACCAGACGCTTGTACTAAGGCAGCTATATGCAAAGCGGTTAGCAATCCATCCCCGGTAACGCCAAAATGGCGGCATAAAATATGACCTGACTGTTCGCCACCTAGCATATAACCACCTTCGCGCATTTGGTTTTGAACGTGTCGATCGCCAACAGGGGTTCGCAGCAACCGACCGCCACTGGCTTGCCAAGCGCGTTCAAATCCCAGGTTGGACATGACAGTGGCGACAATGGTGTTTTCCGGGAGTTGCCCTTGCTGGCGCAGTTGCTGTCCCCACAAGTATAAAATGCGATCGCCGTCTACAGGATGGCCGCGGTGGTCGGCAGCCAAAACCCGGTCGGCATCCCCGTCAAAGGCAAATCCCAAATCGGCTTGGTGTTCGACAACAGCTTTTTGCAGAACACTGAGGTGGGTAGACCCGCAACCTACGTTAATACGATCGCCATTGGGTTGGCTGTGTAAGGGAATCACTTGCGCGCCCAAACTTTCAAAAACTGCCGGCGCAGCCTTGGCAGCAGCCCCCCAAGCTAAGTCTAGCACAACTTTGATGCCAGATAGAGACGGGATATGGGCAATGGACTCCCGTAGCGATCGCTGGTATGTTTCTAATAGTTGCGCACAATAGGTATATTCTCCTCGCTTTCTTTCTAGAGGAATGAGTTGGGATTGGCGGCGAATGCCAGCTTCGATGTCCTCTTGGACTTGCCGGGAAATTTTGGTACCATCGGCGGCGAACAGTTTGATGCCGTTGTCTTCAGGGGGATTGTGGCTGGCAGAGATAACCACCCCACCGACAGTTGGCAGTACATTGGTGAGATAGGCTACCCCAGGCGTCGGACACAATCCCACATGCCACACATCCAACCCCGCGGCATTTAGTCCATCCGCGATCGCTTCTGCCAGCATTTCGCTAGAATGGCGGGAATCTTGTCCCACAAGCACAGTTTTGCCATCGAGAGGGGTCCTTTGCCAAACTTGACCGGCCCAAAACCCAACTTCCCACGCCAATTCCGCCGTTAGCCATTCACCAGCACTTCCGCTAGCATCAGTGCCAACCGTACCACGAATGCCATCGGTTCCAAACAAACGATGTTCTGGCAAGCAAAGACGCTGCCGCCTGGTTTCTACCACGACGCGATCGCTAGAAGCTACCATAAATGTTTCCTTCACTCCACACAAATCCACACCAACATGTCAATCCTACCCAGAATTGCCCGATTCGTGAAGATCGATATGGGGAGAAAACCACGGCCATGGCAGCCAACTAGCAGCTGCGATCGGCTTATCGGGGTTTGCCCACCGCATAGACCTGCAAAATCTCCCGCGCGGATTGTACCAGACTTTGCGGACCTTCCACCATCAACAAATAGCGTCCTTGACGCACGTGGTAGCGGTAAACATTGGCTTGGCTGCCTTCCCCCAGAAAACCAATTAAAGCACCCACTACAGCGCCGCAAAAGCCACCTAAAATCCCAATCGCTGGAATCGCCAAAGCTGGTTCAAACCCCCGGGGAAGCAGGATTTGCCACTGAACGGACACCCAAAGGCTAAATCCCAAAAACGACCCCAATGTACCGCCAGCAACAGCAAACCAACGCGCCTTGCGCCAGGCAATTTGCAAGGGTTCTCGCAAACCAACTTGTTCGGGAGTACAGTATCCACGACCAACGATGGCTAGGTGTTCCGGGGAAATCCCATGGGTTTGTAACAGGCGATAGGCTTGAAATGCGGAAACTTCATCGATGAGGATGAACACGGATAAATGTTTGGCACGCTTGAACGTGCGCGATCGCCAAAATCGAGTAACACTCACAACCAGCAGACATAGTTTTTGGACGAGCTTTCCCCGATTTTAACTCTATGGCCAACTTTCTTCAGCAATTGAAAACAAAAAGTTGTCTGTGGTTTTTTTATGGGTTTCCCCAGGAGGATTTTGATGGCAAAATTCAGTGAAAGCGATCGCTTTTTAGATTTTGGGTTCAATTGTGGCACCGACAGCGTACAATCGAAATAGCCCCCAGTTGGTTGTTGGTGCTTGCTAAGACAAGATAACCGCCAACGGCCAACCAGTTTGCCGATTGCTGAAAATAAAGATAGCTGATTATGCCTCCTCGCTGGCCAAGAAAACCCGATCGCCAAGACCCGGAATACAGAAAACTCGACGACCGCATGACCTTTGCCGTTCATGTCGCTATTTTTGCCGCTTTTAATTCCGGATTGTGGTTTTTCTGGAACCTGCAAGCTTCTCCTTGGACGTGGACCCCTTGGGTGACGTTAGGATGGACGGGAGTTCTTGCGGTCCACGGACTGTATATTTTCGCGATCGCTAATTATTCTAAATAAACCCATGCTTCCTTTGGTTGGTCCTAGCAGCAAAAAACGGTAATTCCTATGGCAAACTCCGAAACTACCCAACAAATCGAAACCCTCGCCGCCGAACTTGGCGAACTCTACCTGGATATTGCCAAGTGGCACCTGCGTCTCGATGACGCCCACCTGCACCAAAAATTGGCCGAACGCATCTATCCCATTTTGGTAGAAAATCAAGTTAGCGAAGACCGGGTTCTCCCCATTTTGCAAAATATGATGGTGAAAGTCGGCGGTGGCAGACGGGAAATTCCCCTCATCGACTTGCTTCCCATGCAGGGACAAGTCCAACTTTTTGATATCCTAGAAGAGTTTCAGAAAGAAAATATGTAGCTTCTCTATATTGGTTCCATGAGAAGACAAGGGGGGAAACCGAATGCTTTTCGGGTAGGGGGGGACGATTTGCATTGAAAATGGATGGGATGGTAAGCATGAACCGGAATACTCAGAAACATACTTTTTGGGTTGCCGCGATCGCAACGCTGGCTATTTCCCTAGTCACTACGGCAGCCAAAGCCGACACGCGAACTTTTGAGCTATCTTTTCCCCGCAATTCTATCTATACGGTTGTTTCTAACGGAATTGTACGCGGCAATACCCACGACCATTATTTGAGCGCACAAGCGGGACAAGCGATTTCCATTGCCCTGACTTCCCCCGAAAATAATGCCGTGTTTTCTCTACTTTACCAGCAAAATGGTACCTGGCGGGAACAAATCTACAGCCAAAAAGCCTGGTTTGGCCAGCTACCTCCTTCTGACGGCAACCGCTACATCATTTCGGTGGGATCGACACGCGGCAATACAAGTTACGACTTGTTTGTGGGAATTTCCTTGCCGAACTTTTAAGCCAAAAATACTGCCTGGCTGCCACATAATTTCCCAATATCTACCAAAAAAATTTGGACAGCGTTCTCTTGACAAAAGTAATGAAGTGCTGTATAATAGTAATATTAAAGCTAACGGTTGGTGCCAGGCTATCCCGAAAGATTTCCGCTTGCTTCAGGATGGAACCCCAAAAAAGGAAATTTTTCAAAACCGCCCCTGGTGATGGGGAAAGACCGTTTGAGGCTCTTTCGCTCAAACATCTAAGCAGCGCAAAAATAGTTGCTGTGGGGTTTCATACCAATGCCCTACTACCGACCCAACTTCCGCTTCACCTGAGAAACGAAAATATCCACCTCTGGCAGATTCATTTGAGTAGCCAAAGCCGCAAAAATCCCCAAACCGCCAAAGCCTGCCAAAGTTAACGCCAACAACTGTACCCAAAATCCAGCCGTTCCCAAAACCTGCTGGCACCCCTGTAAAATACCATAAGCAGCAAAACCAGCGACCAAGCTACCAACAAATAATTTTGCTAAGGGAATACTCCAGGCGATCCAAGGCAAACCATAAATTTTTCTGTGTAGCAACACCAGCAAGACCAACAACGAAAAGAAATTCACCCCAGCAGTTGCCAAAACCAAACCGGGAGCGCCAAATAAATTCATGGCAATATAATCAAACAAAGCATTGAGAAAAATATTAATAACACTAATGCGAAAAGGCGTTTGTCCATCTCCCAAAGCGTAAAAAACCCGGACCAAAACATCCCTAGCAAGATAGACAAACATTCCCAACCCATAAGCCACAAGCAACGGTGCCACCAATTGGGATGCTTCCTTGTCAAAGGCATAGCGTTCGTAAACCACGCGCACAATGGGGAAAGCCAGGGGAATCATTAAAGCGCCCAAAGGTAGCATAGTCAACCCTGTTAGAACCAATCCTTGGCGAATACGACCTTTCAAAGCATCCCAGTTTTGCGGATCGCTGAGGCGGGAAAATACAGGCATGAGGGGAACCAGCAAAACATTAGAAATAATCCCGAGGGGAGTTTGAACCAGCAATCCCGCATATCCCAAAGCTGCTGCCGCTTGGGGAATAAAAGAGGCAAACCACAAATCCGTGTAGACATTGATTTGCAGCATACCAGAAGAAAAAGTAGCGGGTCCGAGAATTTTCAAAATTTCGCGAACACCCCGGTGGCGGAAGGCAAATCGCAGGCGAAACTTTCCCATTCCCGATCGCCATTGGGAAATGAGTTGAACCACCCACTGGAAGATGGCACCCAGGAGGGTAGAGACGGCGAGGACCATGCCTCCCAATAAGGCATATTCCGGTCGGGTGATGTCTTTCCCCAATGCGATCGCTAAAATGGCCAAACCGGCAATGAGGGTGCTGCTGGAAAAGAGCGGACTGATGGAAGGCAACCAGTAGCGATCGCTGGCAGTGAGGGTACCAAACCCAATACCAATAAAAGCCGCTAGCAGTGCCATGGGAGACATAATGCGTAGCTGGCGGATGGCAATGGCACGAATTTCCATGCCTTCGGGGGTGGCATTGAGACCCGGTGCCACCAAATCGATAATAGGAGCGGCGAAAATAGCGATCGCAATGGTCACCAAAAGCATAATGCCGCCAACCAGGGTAGTGACGGTTTCTACAATGGCGGCGCTTTCGCTGCGATCGCGTTTGGATAAGACACTTACAATCGCACTGTGGAACGGTCCGTTAATCCCTCCCAACAGAATTAACAAGAATCCCGGTACCACGTAAGCATAATTGTACGCATCTGCCGCTGCACCGACACCGAATGCCGCCGCGATCGCTTGCTGGCGGATTAAACCAAAAACCTTACTAATCAGCGTGGCAATCGCCACAATCCCAGCAATATTGGTTAGAGAGCGACCGGAAGTTTTGGTATCCGTTGGTTCTGTCAAGGGCAACCACCGCAAGCGTACGTTGTTAGCTATTTGAGGAAAACACTGACAGCAGCCATCGCCAGAAAAAACAACATTTGGGAAAATAGGCAACGCTGCTAGCAACCGTCAAAAGCCTTTCCTATTAAATCGCGAAATTGAATATTATGACAGATTTTCTCTATCAATATCCCCCGTTAAAAGCTGGGATTCTCCGCCAACGCTACAAACGGTTTCTCGCCGATGTAGAACTGGAAAACGGCGACGTGGTCACGGCACACTGTCCTAATACAGGACCCATGACCGGCGTTTGTCAAGTGGGGCAACCGGTACAGCTATCGGTTAGCAACAACCCCAAACGCAAACATCCCTACACCTGGGAAATGATTCAAATGGAAGACCCCGACCCCGTATGGGTAGGCATCAATACTTCACTTCCCAATCGGGTGATTAAATTGGCCCTGGAAAATCACTTGTTTGACCAACTTAGCGGCTACGACAGCGTCCGTTCGGAAGTAAAATACGGTGAAAATTCCCGGGTGGATTTTTTGCTGACAGGTGCTTCCCAGCCACCAATTTATGTAGAAGTTAAAAATACCACCTGGTGTCAAGGAAATGTAGCTTTGTTTCCCGATACCGAAACCAAACGCGGTCAAAAACATCTACAAGAACTGATGGCTCTATTGCCGGAAGCCAGGGTGGTGATGCTGTATTTTATCAATCGCAACGATTGTACTCAATTTACCTCTGGAGATCTAGCAGATGCCAAATATGGCGAACTACTGCGGACCGCCGTTGACAAGGGATTGGAGGTATTGCCCTGCCGCTTTGATATTTCGCCGGCAGGCATTCGGTATTTGGGATTGGCTGGATACAACCGAACCCCCGTTTGAATGAGTCGCCAATCGCCCAGGAACTCCCGCAGTGCCCGGGGTGTCTCGAAAATCTATGTTGGTTTCTAGGGGCTTTACCTTCGGATTCCGGCCAGCACGCATCTACCACCTGTATCGCTGCGAACTTCCTGGCGGGGAAAACACAGCACCACCGCCATCGCTAAAAAAAAATAACCGATAGGTAGCAAAAAAGCGATTTTTTAAGGACAATACCTCATTATCGGGGATAGCAAGACATGAGGAATGGATAGCAACTGCCTTTGTGGCAATAATTTCTGTTATCTTCTGGTTGAAAAAGAATTCACTATCACCCGGTTTTGATGGCGCATCCGTTGAAAAAACAACCAATGCTACCCAAGAAAAGGCTTAGTGTGGAAGAGAATTCCTGCTATCATTGCCCTACAATGGGCTATTGTCCGACAATAGCCACAACCCATGCAATAATTTGGTCAAGTTTATGTCTGTAAAGGCAGATGCTACCCCACACCCCCCAGGCGACTCTCCCTCCGACTCCCTCGGGGGAAGAGTCACCTAGCAATCCCGTCACAGGAGAGTTTCTAGCAGAAATTTCGTTTTGTGGTCGGTGAAATCGTTCTCCCCAAACCAAAATCCGGTTCTTTTGGGGCGATCGCGAGTAGCACCACAGACCCATCGACTTATAAAAATTTATCAAGACACTGGTGAGAGGAGAAATTACGTGCAAGTCGTCAAAGAGTACATGCAACGCTGCTATGAAAGCGGCCTCTATCCGGATAAATATGTTTGCCATCAAAAATGGGGCAATTGCGTAGAAATTGAAGAACCCGATACTGGCAAGCGGCGACGGGTGTTAACCTTTTGTACCAACGACATTCTCGGTTTGGTACACAACCAAGGCGTGCGACAGGCAGCCATCGATGCCATCCACCAGTACGGGACTTCCAACAGTTCTTGCTCGGTGTTGAGCGGTCGCATCGACCTACACCGACAGCTGGAAAACGAAATTTCCGAGTTTAAACACTTGCCCCATACCCAGTTGTTCATGAATGCGTGGATGGCAATGCAGGCATTGGTCGATGCATTTTGCCATCTTGCCATTTCCGTTCCTGGGTTCCAAAACACGCGCGAAACACTGATTTTGTCAGACGTTCTCAACCACGGCTGCATTGTTTCCGCGGTGGTCAACGCCAGCAACCGTTCCGGCAAGGTGTTCAGTCACAGCCCGGACGTTCGGGTCAAACCCTACCGCCACTGTGATGTGGACGATTTGGCTCGCAAACTCCGCCGCTATGCCAAACCCGACGATCGGATTATGGTGGTCTCTGATGCCGTGTTTTCCATGGATGGCGATCTGGCGCCGCTACCGGAAATGCTGGATGTGCTAGAGAACTACCCAGGCAGCGTCATTGTTATGGACGAAGCCCACGCCAGCGGCTCCCTCGGCGCTACCGGTGGCGGGATTTACGAACACTTTGGCCTGCATCCACAACAGGTCATCGAACGCGGTATGGTGCCGTTGATTATGACCACCTTCTCTAAATTTGCGGCTTCCGCCGGCGCTGCCATTAGCAGCCACGTGCGGGAATTTATCGATCTATTGGATACTTCCCCCACCTCCATTGGTACCATCTCGCTACCACCGCCAATGACCGCCGCTGCCTTGGAAAGCATACGCGAAGTGCGTCGCCACCCGCAATTGGTAGAAACCCTTCATGCCAACACGCAATACCTGCGATCGCGTTTGGCAGAGGAAGGATTCCTGGCCATGGGAGAAACCAACGTGATCCCCGTTTTGCTCCCCACGGAAATCAATCCCAAGCATTTTGCCCGCTACCTGTTGGAAAATTACAATATTTGGATTTCTCCCATCTGGTTTATCGCCAAACCGCGCCTGCGCATTACCGCCAACGCCCTCCATACCAAAGAAGATATGGACCGCTTGGTGGAAGCTATGGTGGCCACCCGCGATCGCATGTACAAACCAGAACAAACCATGGTAACCGCTGGGTAGCTTCCCGCCGTTTCCGTGGCTGTTTCCCATGGCGGAATTTCCCTATCCACCTCGCCAAAGGGCAAAGGAACTGCTGGAAGCTTGCACCTTTGTCCTCTCAGCCCCTTTTGCCAGCACTTCTTTTCCTACTGAGTTCCCATACCAGCCCATGGATACACAGGTGCGCATTCAAACTGTAGAAACCGGATCCGATTGGGAAACCTTTTTGGATCTTCCCCAGCAAGTTTACCAAGGCGATCCCCATTGGGTACCGCCCCTGCGCCGTAGCGTGGCTGCCAACTTTGACCGCAGCAATCCTTTCTATCAGTATGGCGAATTGCAGGCGTTTCTGGCTTGGCGGGAGGACCGCAACCATCACCACCCAACAGCAGTGGGTCGGATTGTCGCTGCCATCAACCACCGCCTGATCGAACGAGAAGGTGAAGCTGTGGGGGTATTTGGTTTTTTTGAATGTATCGAGGACTTTCAAGCGGCCCGCCTGCTGTTGGCATCCGCCTGCGACTGGTTGCGATCGCACGGCATGACCCGCGTTCGGGGTCCCATCGACCTATCTACCCACAACAATTGCCTGTTTTTGGTAGATGGATTTGACGACCCGCCGTTGGTGATGATGCCCTACAATCCCCCCTACTACCCACAATTTGTGGAAAAAGCTGGGTTTGCCAAAGCCAAGGATGCCTACGCCTACAACTTACCCCTCGACAAACCCCTACCCCCCAAATTTGCAAAAGCCTATCGCATTGCCTGTCAATCTGGCATTACCTTTCGTCCAGTTCGCCATCGCGGCGAAGGATTCACTGAAGACGTACGCCACATTTACCATCTTTTTAACGCCACCTTTAGCGGCAGCTGGAGTTCCACACCGCGTACGGAAGCCGAATTTTTTGAAACAGCTAAGGATCTAAAGTCCACTGTCGATCGGGATGTTTTCTCCTTCGCCGAAGAGAACGGCAAACCGGTGGGATTTTTTATGTCCCTGCCAGATTACAACATTCCCCTACGCCATGTGAATGGTAAGCTCAATTGGTGGGGCATGCTGAAGTTCCTTTGGTATCGCCGCCAAATCGATCGTCTGCGGGTTTTGGTCATTTGCGTTTTGCCAGAATACCGTCGCAAAATGGTGGCTATGGCTTTGATTTACCACAACCATCACCATGGTTCCCAACCAAGCAAACCCTACAAAAATGCCGAACTATCTTGGGTGTGGGAAGACAATACCAACTCCCGTCGGGTCATTGAAGCCACCGGCTGTACCATTTACAAAACCTACCGCATGTACGAAAAAGCCTTATGAAAGCCTTCGTTACTGGAGCCAATGGCTTTACCGGTTCCCACTTGGTGAAAGCGCTGGAACGTCAAAATATCGAGGTTACGGCCTTAGTGCGCCCGACCAGCAATTTGGAACGCCTGCAAGGTACCCAGGCACAGTTGGTGTATGGAGATATTACCGATCGCAGTGCTCTCGAAAAAGGCATGCAGGCGGCAGACTGGGTGTTCCATACCGCCGCCTACGTAGAACTGGGGATTGTCGATGCGGCGTTGATGGAAAAGGTGAATGTAGAAGGAACCCGCGCGGTCTTGACGGTGGCTAGCGAAGCCAAAATCCAAAAAATGGTTTACTGCAGTACCATCGGTGTCTTCGGCGATACCCGCGGGCAAGTGGTGGATGAAAGCTACCAACGCACCCAAACCGATTTTTCTTCTCCCTACGACCGCACCAAATACCGGGCACAGCAGTTGGTGGATGAATGGGCAGCCTACGGATTGCCGGTGGTGAGTGTTATGCCATCGGGCATTTTTGGAATAGACGACCCCCACTTTCGACCGATTATAGAACGATTTTTACAGGGGGGATTGAAAGTTTGGGCACAAAGCGATCGCTTGACTGGTATCGTTCACGTAGACGACCTGGTAGATGCCATGCTGCTAGCAGCCCAAAAAGCACCCCCTGGCGAATGGTACATTCTCTCTGCCGGAGAAATGACCGCCCGGGAAATGTTTGCCCTCATCGGCGAAGATGCTGGCATTGCCCCGCCGGTGGAAGTGCCCAAACCCCTGGTTCTGCTGGTTGGCAATATTTTGGAGGTGGTGGGTAGGTTGTTTTCCTGGAACCCACCCCTTAGTCGAGAAAGGCTACACTACGTGTACGACCGCCTGGTTCGGGTGGATGGCAACAAAGCCAGAAGGGAGTTGGGCTGGCAACCCCGTTCCCCAGAAACGGTATTGCTGGAGATGACTGCCCAAATTCGCCAAGAATGGCCGTAGTTTCCCGCACCATCGCATTCTCTTTCCCAAAAGCAGCCAAAAGCGCTAGCATAAAAGATGCTCGTTTGGGCAATCACCAAGTTTTGTGAGGTTCTGGTATGTACGTACCGCTCTGGCCGGGAAATCCCTATCCCTTGGGCGCTACTTGGGATGGCAAAGGCACCAACTTTGCCCTGTACAGCGAAAATGCCACCGGTGTAGAAGTTTGCTTGTTTGACAGCGAAGACCGGGAAACCCGCATCGCCTTAAAAGAGGTGAAAAATTTTATTTGGCACGGTTATTTACCAGGAATTGGCCCCAGCCAGCGCTACGGTTTTCGCGTCTACGGTCCCTTTGAACCGGAAAATGGCCATCGCTTCAACCCCAACAAACTATTGCTCGATCCCTATGCCAAAGCTGTAGACGGAGAAATTGGCTACGGCGAAGAGATTTTTGGCTATCCCTGGGATGCAGAAGAAAAAGATTTGGAGTTTTCCGAAACAGACGATGCCCATCTGGTTCCCAAGGGAATTGTCGTGGATGAATCTTTTGACTGGGAAGGCGATCGCTTGTTGCGCATTCCCGAACACGAAACCATTATCTACGAAATGCACGTCAAAGGATTCACCAAGCTGCATCCCGATATCCCCGAAACTTTGCGCGGTACCTACGCTGGTTTGGGCCATCCGGCGGCTATTTCTTACTTACAATCTCTAGGAGTAACCGCTGTCGAGTTGATGCCGGTTCACCATTTCCTTTCTTATCCTGGCCATTTGGCGGACAAAGGATTGAAAAATTACTGGGGATATGACTCCATCGGTTACTTTTCCCCTCACTTCGACTACACCGCTACCCACCGCAATCCCGAACAGCAAGTACGGGAGTTCAAACGCATGGTGAAAGCCCTGCATGCTGGTGGCATTGAAGTAATTTTGGATGTGGTGTACAATCACACCGGTGAAGGCAATCATTTAGGACCCACCCTTTCGCTACGGGGAATTGACAACGCCATCTACTACCGTTTGGTAGACGATAACCCACGCTACTACATGGATTTTACCGGTTGCGGCAATTCCCTCAACGTCCGCCACCCGCAGGTTTTAAAATTAATTACCGATAGCCTGCGCTACTGGGTGGAAACCATGCATGTGGACGGCTTTCGCTTCGATTTGGCATCGGCATTAGCACGAGAGCTGTACGAAGTCAATAACCTGGCAGCCTTTTTTAACATTATTCACCAAGACCCCATTTTGTCAGATGTGAAGCTGATTGCCGAACCCTGGGATGTGGGAGAAGGTGGCTATCAAGTGGGGAAATTTCCTTTGCTGTGGTCGGAGTGGAACGGGAAATATCGGGACACCGTGCGCGATTTTTGGCGCGGGGAAGACAGCCGCTTGGCAGATTTTGCCTTTCGATTTACAGGCAGTTCCGACTTGTACGAAGACAACGGCCGTCAGCCCAGTGCCAGCGTAAATTTTGTAACCGCTCACGATGGGTTTACCCTGAACGATTTGGTGAGCTACAACGAAAAACACAACGAAGCCAACGGTGAAGATAACGAAGATGGAGAAAGCCACAACCGGTCTTGGAATTGTGGTGTGGAAGGAGAAACGGACGATGAATCGGTCATTGAATTGCGCAACCGCCAGCGGCGTAATTTTTTAGTTACCCTAATGCTGTCTCAAGGGGTTCCTATGTTGTTGAGTGGGGATGAAATAGGGCGATCGCAGCAAGGAAACAACAATGCCTACTGTCAGGATAACGAACGAACTTGGTTGAATTGGGATTTAACCGAGTCCAACGAAGCCTTGTTGGATTTTGTTCGCCAACTCATTTACTTCCGCCGCCAGCATCCCGTTTTCCGACGTCGCAAGTGGTTCCAAGGTCGTTCCATACGCGGTTCTGAAATTGGCGATATTAGTTGGTACAATCCCGATGGTGGCGAAATGACCGAAGACCAGTGGAATGCTGGATTTGCCAAAGCTGTGGGAATTTTCTTAAATGGCGATGCGATCGCGACGGCTGGAAAATGGGGAGAACGAGTGATGGACGACAGTTTTTTACTGTTTTTCAACGCTCACTACGAAATGCTGGAGTTTACGATTCCTCCCAGTTTGCAAGAGAGTTCTTGGTTTACGATTATTGATACCACCCAGCCGTATTTTCTAGAAGATGGCAAAACCTATCAGGATGAGAATGTCATTGTACCGGTGGAAGCGCGATCGCTGGTGGTTTTGCAAAAGAGATAGGCGTAGATTTTCCCTGCTTGGCGATCGCTTGGAACTTCCCTACTTCTATCTTAAAAGTAGAGGCACCTCAAGAAGTACCCCTACAAACAATTTTCCCTAGATTTTGCAGGAATTCACAGAAAAAGCACTAGCTTTGACGACGGCGAAGACCCATCAAGCCTACCCCTGCCAAACCCAAAAATGCAACGGCCGAAGTGGGTTCGGGAACGTCAGCCATACTAGCCGAGTTGTCTTTTCCGAAATCCACAGCAAAGACGGTATCATTGTAGTCTAAATCACCACCACCGTGGATATCTTCAAATCCCAAAACCACATAATCAGAATCGTAATAAGCGATTAAGTGTTGTTTGCCATCGGGGTTTTCAGAAGCATCGGCACCGTAAATGCGGTTGCTACGACCGTTGGAAGCCAGCCAGAAATCAAATTTCGTCCCAGCATCGAACTGACCCAAGTTCATAGAATCCCCAATGTTGAGAGGACCGTTGCTGTTACTAAGAACGCTTTCTGGCGAAGAAACATCTTCAAAAATGAGTTTTTCTGCTAAAACTTCGCCATCCTTGGTCGCCGTAAATCCCAATTGGTTGCGATAGCCAGCACCTTCATTGATAAAGTAGGCACTCACTTGGTGGGGAAACTGCAACACCATTTTGTTGGGATCTAGAACATGGTTGCCAACATCGGCAGACATGTCGTTTCTTTCGGTGTTGACGTATTGTTGTTGGTATCTACCTCCCTTTCTTATATAGTTTTGTAGGTCTTCAGGTGCAGCGTCAATGCTTTGAATTTGGTTTTGGTCCAAAACATCCACGTTTTTTAGACCGCCTTCTGTGGTCAACGTAAAGGCATTGGCTGGTTGTGCCATCGCGCTGAAGCTAGTCACGAGTGCACCTGCAACGAGAAAGCTGGTTGTCGTAGGTTTCATATGAATGGCTCCTGTGTACTTGTGTTGGCGTGGGAAGCGAGATTGGGTAAAGATATAGATGGCTGTTCGTTAACCAAAAACTTCGGTTGTAGATGCACCAAGTTCCTACGTCTTCTTATTTTCATTTTCTAAAAAAAACAGAGAAAAGGCTTCCGTTAAATAGCGTAATTTTGGATGTTGATTTTTCATAAAACATCAGTGCGATCGCGTACGCATAATGGCGTATTTTTGATTTTGTTTGCACCACGCTTTCCCAGCTTTATTCACAGAAATGGCTACCCAACAGTAAAGGGATTTTCATGCTTCCATGGCACTTCCACGCAAAAAAAGAAGGCGGCAGCCATACCATAGCTACCGCCAACTTCTTTAGGGAAATATTATCCGAACGATTGCTGGTTAGACGAAGCGATTAACGGCGGCGTTTTTGATAAGCAGCCAAACCCACCGCAGCAACTCCCAAAAAGGCTAGCGTGGAGCTGGGTTCGGGAACCGCAGTTGGCATGCTGGCAGCATTGCCTTCACCAAAATCTACAGCAAATACCCCGTCGTTGTAATCCCAGTCGCTTTTGGATGCCATTTGGTCTTCAAAGCCTAAAATGACGTGACCGGAATCGCGATAGGCGGCTAAATGCTGTCTGCCATCAGGATTTTCCTCGGGATTGGCACCAAAAATCCGATCTTCGTCGCCGTTGGCAACCAACCAAAAATCGAATTTGGTGTCAGCATCGAACATTCCTAAATCGACAAAGTCGCCAACTTCCAAATCTCCACCGCTTTGCCATCTACCAGGACCATTTTTGCGGGAAACGTCTTCAAAAATCAGGTCTTCGGCAATAACATTGCCTTGGCTATCGGTAGCGGTGAACCCGAGTTGGTTTCTGTATTTGGCGTTTTCGTTTATGAAATAAGTTTTTACCTGATGGGGAAAGTTCAAAACCAACTCGTTGGGCTGGAGGATGTTATCCTTGACTTCGTCGGCAATATTGTTGGCATCCTCGTTGAAATATTTTTGAAAGTCGTTCTGCATCAAGCTTTGGGTTTGTTCGTCGGCTTCGCTGGCAGAACGAATGGTGAAAGCGGTAGCCGGTTCGGCGATCGCTAGACCGGCAGCAGCGGTACTGGCCGCTAGGAGTGTGGAGATAATTGGTTTCATAATGGCGTAACCCTCTACTTGTTTCTCTACAGAAATCTATAAAATGCTTAAGGTAGGCAATAGCGAAGCTCAGTTCCTAGAAAAAAGTTTGCTTGACTCGGACCTAGCAACCCACTTCCCATTATGGGAAAAATGGCTGGCAATATCCTCCGCTAAATACCGGAATTTTGTATATATAGTTTTTGTGAACATCAGTGTTTATACGTAAATTTCCCGCCTAAAAACACGTACGTAATACAATCTTTTGTTTTTTTGAGAACGGCGATCGCGTCTGGGAAAAATGCCATGGGTCAAATGGAAGGTAGCAATACTAAGTAGCAGGTCGGTTTGCTAAAAGATACGTTGGTTTTCCATGGTGTCAGCCATTTCGCTTATCCGCGATTCGGAAGATCGGCCGAAATACGTAATTTCCTCAAAAAGGCATTTTTTACGTATTTATACAGAAGGAAAATTAAACCAAATGAAATAAAATATGTGCTGCACGAGCGAGAACTGCGATAAAAAATAATCCATACCAATTTCTATTAAAGATTCGATAAAAGCGATCGCGATCGCAATAATTTCCATGCTTAAAAAGCTAAACTATAGAGTGGGAAAACAAAAAGGACGTTCCTGAAAACATCAAGTTGCATTCGAACAGCAAACCTACTTTCTTTTTTTGGGAGTGATAAAAAAATGTCAGCAATGAAATCTTTGGCAACTGCGGTTGTAGCGGGTGCCGGCTTCGCAATTGCTACTTCTGCAATGACACCAGTGCAAGCCTTTTCTTTAACCAATTCGCCAGCCTGTAGCACCAGCGACATAGCTGGTTCTTCAAAATGTTCTGGTTCCTACAAACTGGAAGGTGGTGAAAACGACGTAACGGATGGTGGCAAAGATAATATTGTCACCCAACTGCTCAACCAAGACGACATCTTTGAAGTTGGCGGTGGTTGGGACTATAGTTTCAAGAACGAGTATGGTGGCGAGCAAAAATCAGGTAAGTTCGACTTCGACAACATTGATTTGGCTACCAACGACCTTGCCATCAGCTTGAAAGCCGCTAAGGACTTCAGCGTCTACTACATCGAAGCTGGGACCTTCAACCATGGCGATGAAATTGAGTGGAGTACAAAAGGTACCAGTGCCAACAAAAAAGGCATTGCCAGAGCCTTATCCCACGCTTCTGTATTCGTTCGCGATGTTTCCCACCAAGACAACAGTGCTGCTGAAAAAATTCCCGAACCAGCCACCGGTATGGCTGTAGGCATTGTAGCTTTGGGAGCATTTGCGTACAAAAAGCAGTTCCAATCGTAGCGCCAAACGCTGTACTAGTCAATTGCGTTGGCCATTAGGGTTGCATCGTCCCAGGGGGAGGTGACGCAATATATGCATGCATCCAGCCTACCAGCGAACGAGGAAGAAACACCAACATATTCCATATCTTCATACTTGATTGAATGCAAAGCCTGGGAATAGCAAATTTTCCCAGGCTTTCTATTTTGGCAGTTTTGGTTTTGCAGCAATTAAAAAATCGTTTCTAAAGTTATCCCCCACTCAATCGGTTGAACCTACCTAAGCGTACTTCCAACCGTTTGAATGGGGGATGAAACCATTTGCTGGTTAACTGGTTGTTATCTTGGTCTTTATCTTGGTCTTAGAACAAGCCAAAGGTAAAAGATTCATCCAAGGGGAACGTAGCACCAATTCCCAACCATAGGGTAACCACCGTACCAATCAAGAAGACAGTGGTTGCTACCGGACGGCGGAAGGGATTCTGGAACTTGTTGACATTTTCAATGAAAGGAACCAGAATCAAACCAACAGGAACTGCCACCATGGCCAAAACGCCCAGCAGTTTGTTGGGAACGGCACGCAGAATTTGGAAAACAGGATAAAAATACCACTCTGGCAGGATTTCTAGAGGAGTGGCAAATGGATCGGCAGGTTCGCCAATCATTGCCGGGTCTAGAACAGCCAAACCAACGACGCAGGAAATCGTTCCTAGAATAACGACTGGAAAGACATAGAGCAGGTCGTTTGGCCAGGCAGGTTCCCCGTAGTAGTTGTGACCCATGCCTTGAGCTAGCTTCGCTCGCAGTTCGGGGTCGTTGAGATTGGGTTTTTTCAGTACGCTCATGGGTTCGCTGGTGTTCTCCTGACGACTCTCATTTTAAACAAAAATAGGGCGCTTGGTCGTGCTTTAGAGGGGACCGGAGATGCCTTGTTTGCGGATCATCAAGAAGTGCAACAGCATGAAAACCGCAATCAGCCAAGGCAACACGAAAGTATGCAAGCTGTAGAAGCGCGTCAGAGTGGCTTGACCGACGCTTTCACCACCGCGCATCAGTTCGACAATGGTGCCGCCAACCACTGGGATGGCTTCGGGAACGCCGGTGACGATTTTAACGGCCCAGTAACCGATTTGGTCCCAAGGCAGGGAATAACCGGTCACGCCGAAGGAAACCGTCAACACCGCTAGAACCACACCGGTTACCCAAGTCAACTCCCGTGGTTTTTTGAAGCCACCGGTGAGATAAACTCGGAAAGTGTGTAAAATCATCATTAACACCATCATGCTGGCGGACCAGCGATGGATGGAGCGGATCAGCCAACCGAAGTTCACGTCTGTCATCAAGTATTCAACAGAAGAGAAGGCTTCGGTAACGGTTGGCTTGTAGTAGAAAGTCATGGCAAATCCAGTGGCAAACTGGATAAGGAAGCAAACCAGCGTAATGCCTCCCAAGCAGTAAAAGATGTTTACGTGGGGAGGCACATATTTGCTGGTAATGTCATCGGCGATTGATTGTACTTCCAGGCGCTCCTGAAACCAGTCGTATACGTTGGACATAAAGCCAGCATTCCTAGAAAATTGCTATCTATAAAAAATGTAACACAATTTGTTTTATAGAGGAAATCTAGAAATGGCTGGTATGGGTGGATTGTGCTGTTTGTGGCAGCAGCGATCGCACAGAAAAATTTGGCAATCGGGAGCAAGCCGTTGATTTTTCTAGCTTTTCTGGCCAATTTGCTGGCAAAATGGTGCTCCTGCAACGCTTGTAGAGGTGAATGTTTGTCGCGATCGCCCCCCTTCAATCGGCCAGCAATTGTGTCAGACTAGTAAACAACCTTCTATCAAACTTGCCAAAAGCAGTTTTTTTCAACCATTCAACCATATCTTCAGACCTATGCTCGGGAATCGACGTACTTTTGTTATAGCTTGCGTTCTATTTTTACAACTTCTATGGGGGATGAGCTGGTGGACGCCGCCAGCTCTAGCAAATACACAAGGGAGGGAGTTATTCTCTCAAGCCTGGCGTGTGGTCAGCCAAGCCTATTTGGACGATACGTTTAACGGTCAAGACTGGTGGTCCGTGCGTCAAAAAGCACTGCGCCAGCCGATGGAGACTAGCGAAGATGCTTATGAAGCCATTGAACAGATGTTGGCTTCCCTCGACGATCCGTTTACCCGGTTTTTGCGACCCCAACAGTATCGCGGGTTGCAAATGAACACTTCTGGGGAGTTAACTGGCGTCGGTTTGCAAATTGCCATTGACGATGACACCCATCGCTTACGAGTGGTTAGTCCCATTGAAGGATCGCCAGCGGCCGAAGCCGGCGTACAAGCTTTGGATTACATTGTCGAAATTGACGGTACGCCGACCGACGACCTTTCCCTGGAGGAAGCCGCCAAACGCATGCGCGGCCAGCCGGGAACCCAGGTAACCCTGAAAATTCAACATCCTGATAGCGATCGCGTTGAGTCTCTTGATATTATCCGCGATCGCATTGCCCTCAATCCCGTACGTTGGTCCCTGCGCTCCATCGACGATAGCACCCAAATCGGCTACATCCGCCTGAGTCAATTTAACGGCAACGCCACCACCGAAGTTGCCAACGCCATCGAAAATTTAGAAGCAAAAGGGGCCGATGCTTACATCCTCGACTTGCGCAATAATCCCGGCGGTCTACTGCAAGCTGGTATTGAAGTGGCGCGCTTGTGGCTCGATGGCGGCACTGTTGTCTATACCGTCAACCGTCAGGGTCAGTTTGGCAGCTTCGATGCAGGAGAGCAAGCCATGACCGATGCACCTTTAGCCGTGTTGGTCAACCAAGGCAGTGCCAGCGCCAGCGAAATTCTCGCCGGTGCCTTGCAAGACAACCAACGCGCGCAAGTGGTTGGGGAACCCACGTTTGGTAAGGGATTGATTCAATCGCTGTTTCAACTTTCCGACGGTTCCGGTTTGGCAGTGACTGTAGCGAAATACGAAACTCCCAACCATCGCGATATCAACGAATCTGGCATTCAACCGGATGTGATGGTTCCCCTAGACATTCAATCGGTACGGGATATTGCCACGGAAGCCGACGCGCAATACCAGCAAGCGCTGAAATTGCTGGCACCAGAAGCTGTTATGGCTAAAGCCAGCTAAGGACCCATCTTTATTGGGGGGACTGGGAAAATGGCTCTGTTGAGAAGCGGTGGTTCGACTGGTTCCCCTCTTTAAAAAGAATGCGGCGGCGTTGGGGGTCTTGCAGGTAGGTCTGCTCCTGCATTACTCGTTTGGTGGCGCTGGGAGCGAAGGAACGTTGAAATTGCGATCGCAGGGTTTCCACTTCGCTTTCCTGTTTTTCCAAATATCCCTGCATTTCCTGTAGTTGCTGGTATCCCTGACGTTGGTAAGGCAACAGGTGAGCCAACGCCGAAACTGCAACCACCGAAATGAGCGTGTTGACTGCAATTTTGGTGGTTGCCTCTAAAGCAGCCGTCCGATGGGAGGTGGCTTTTTTGGCTTGGGGTTGGCGAGATGGGTGCGTTTGCGATCGCTTGCGGGGTCGGCGGTGGGAAACGCGCCGGTTTGGCGTAGCCTCGACGACCTGAGGTGGCGTTTTTAAAGCATTCATAGTCCAGAAAGATGGCTCTCTACATGGCTAAAGGAGAAATCGCTGGCTTAGCGCTCTAGTAGAAGCACCTGTGGCTGTATGCTGGCATATTTCCTCAATAATGCTGTATAGCTAGCCAATTTACCGTTTTTTTCGAGCGATTTGCTATTCATTGTACATGGTCTGGAAATTTCGCCAAGATGGGAAGCTGTACGGACAAACCCCAGAAAACAAACAAGCAGAGATGCTTCCAGAACACCTCTGCTTCAAATTTCGTTGCTTGTACGACCCGTTGCTGGCTGGGATAGGAAGACAAGTAATTGGTGGTGGTGTTTCCCTAGAAAGCCATTTACAGAGAAACACCATCAGCTACCTACTTGTACAGTTCCGTGGCTAGCCGGAAGGCCATGAGGCCAGGGATGAGGGCAATGACGAGGGCAACAAGAACTTGGGTATCCGATAGCATAAAGTTACAGTCCTTTTTAGCTACAAATACAGATGGTCTATCTTCCACCAATTTCCAACAAAATGGCTTTTGGGGAAAGGTTTTGTTACAACTTGAAACATAAATGGCCGATCGCTTTGATTTTCTTAACGATAAAATCTATCTATAGCTAGCGGCGGCGAGGGGCGAAAACCTGGAAAATATCGCCAAAAATTGCCACGATAGAGTCAAAATAGTAGCCAGCACGCACATTTCATTTCGCAACAAATCTTAAAGAGCCTTACATGTTAGACCAACTGTTTGAACTGTCTCCCAATCTCGGTCTCGATGCCTTGTTTGTTTTGTTGGTTTTGGTGGCCCTAGAATCGGTTCTTTCAGCAGACAACGCACTGGCGTTGGCATCCCTTTCAGGAGGTTTGGAAAATGACCAGCTGCAACACCGGGCCCTCAATTTAGGACTTCTGCTGGCTTATGCCATGCGCATGGTCCTCATTTTAACCGCCACCTGGGTGATCCAATACTGGCAATTTGAATTGCTGGGGGCTTTATACCTGTTATGGTTGGTATACCAGCATTTTATTTCCGAAGAATATACCGAAGGCCACCACCACGGTCCGCGATTTCAATCCCTCTGGCAAGCCATTCCCGCGATCGCACTGACCGATTTAGCCTTTTCCCTCGATAGCGTCACCACTGCGATCGCACTTTCCGACGAACTGTGGCTGGTCCTCACCGGCGCTACCCTGGGAATTGCGATTTTACGTTTCATGGCGGAACTATTTATCCGCTGGTTGCAGGAATACGTTCACCTAGAAGATGCCGGCTACATTACCGTTGGCTTGGTTGGCATGCGGCTGCTGATCCGCGTCGTAGACGATAGTTTGGCACCTCCCCAATGGCTGATGGTCAGCATGATTGCTTTAATTTTCATCTGGGGATTTTCCGAACGAACCGACCAATCGCAAACCATAGAATCCGAATCCGACGCCACCAACAATTCATAGATACGGCAAAAGAGTGAAGGCAAGTTCCTTCACGGAAAATACCTCGATACGTTTGGAAGCCCTGTCGCTTTAGCGCAGGGAGGAAAAACGAACGGCGACTAAAGTCGCCTATAGAGTATGAGCAAACGCATAAGCATAACCATCCCTTTTATGAATTGGTCGGCAATACCTATGGCTAATTCCAGA
>NZ_LNDC01000089.1:669-1337 GCF_001870905.1 Geitlerinema sp. PCC 9228 | reverse complement strand
ACATAAGACCCAATTTTCTTGCCTTTGGTGACAATGGCAGTAACGATATCGCCTGTCTGAAAGCCTTTATGAATTTGCACCCGCGAGCGGTGACGCTTTGGAAACCCAAACTTGTCAGTGCCGCACATCTGTCGAGTCCCATGTCCTTTTGCTGTAATTAATAACGGTTTTGTGGTCAGGACTTGAAGTGAATCAATTTTCCCAACACTGGCAGCATCTAACCAGTGGGTTTTGGGTAGGTTTAATCGGACTCGATTAAACTTGGTTTGTCCCCCCGTGCCTGTCGCCACAGGTAAACCTGTTTGTTTCAGGGCATTGAACAACGCCCACCGGGTTGAATTGACGGCTGCCGCATCTTTGAGCGGTGATTGGGACTGCTTCAGGATACGGTTCAATCGGCTAGGCTTGCCTGATAAAAAGTCTCGAATGTCCCGATTGCTTTTGGATTGATTGCATGAGTGGCAAGCCAGGGTCAGGTTAGAGACCCGGTCAGTGCCTCCTTTCGACCGAGGATGAATATGCTCGAGTTCAAGTGGCAGATTTTCAGCGCCACAGTAAGCACATTTGCGATTCCATTTCTCTAATAAATATTCCCTGACTTCATAGCCTTGCAATTCCCCTTGCTGGTACTCAATGCCCGATATCTCAGGGTTCTGTATGAGTTGCAG
>NZ_LNDC01000089.1:0-566 GCF_001870905.1 Geitlerinema sp. PCC 9228 | reverse complement strand
ACCTTTTGGACGAGTCCGATTCAGAAATCGAGCCTGGCGATAGCGGGTTTTGCGATTTCGCCGGCTTCGTCGTAATTGACGACGAGAAAGCAGCGCATCCTTGATTTGCTGCCCTCGGTGTTCAAGCTCCGCCCCGAAGATTACCTTTTTGCCCTGTACAACCGCAATTCCTGTGACCTGAGAACCCGGATCGAGTTTAAGTTCTAGGTCTTGTACGGGGATTTCTGGGTAGGCTGGTTTGAGAATGATGGTGAACGGATAACGGCGAAATACAGCGGCCTTTCCTGTACTGAGGAGTCGCCGAGCTTTCCCCGGATGCANTGGCCGCTTGTTGGTGTCTAAGACAAAAACAAAATTTGACATTGAATCTCCGTAAACGGGTAATGTTTTCCTCGCCAATGTTTTCAGGGCTTGTTAGGCTAACGGCACTGCCTTACCCCTTCTAGGGCTGTTTAACCGTTAGCGGCAGGGCGACAAACACCGAAAGTATTTGTCGGTGCCATGACCCTAAAAACGTAGCCCCCAAAGGGCTTAGGCTGGTCAGCTACCTGAAGCTGGAGGCATGA
>NZ_LNDC01000088.1 GCF_001870905.1 Geitlerinema sp. PCC 9228 | reverse complement strand
GAGAAACCCCCCCAGGCTAGAACTTCTTGTCTCTTGTCATCCTCCTCCCCCTCCTCCCACTCCTCCCACTCCTCCCCCTCCTCCCACTCCTCCCACTCCTCCCCCTCCTCCCCCTCCTCCGAGCTTGATGAGAGGAAGCGAGAGGAAATTTTCGATATAATAGAAGCAATTGTCGTTTACAAGTTTCCCAAAAAAAGTCGTCAGGAGATTGCCAATATGTTAGGGATTGAAGATCTCAAGCAAACGCGGTTTTATCAAGAGGTTTTTGCTGAAGGTAGAGAAGAAGGCATACAAGAAGGTAGGCAAGAAGGCAAGCAGGAAACTTTATCAAAAATGTTAGATGCGGGATTTGACTGGGAAACAATCGCTCAGATTCTGGATTTGCCACTGGATGTGGTGCGACAAGAAGCGAAAAAACGTCGTTAGCGATCGCTTTTTGAACTCTTATAGAATCGCTTTTTGAACTCCTATGGAATCGCTTTTGGGTTCTCAGACGATCGCGTTGGGTTTGACAAATATTGTTTTTTATGAGCATAGGAGAAGCGATCGCAACATCAGTTCTACCACAGGCGATCGCCTTTTAATTCCTAGGAATCACTTTTTCTAGGATAGCACGTGCGATCGCTTTTTGCGTCTCAGGCGATCGCTTTTGGCTTGAAAAATATTGATTTTTGTGAATATTGCAGAGGCAATCGCGACATCAGTTCTACCACAGGCGATCGCTTTTTGAATTCCTAGGAATCGCTTTTTCTAGGATGAGGAAGTGCATTTTTGTACCAAATCCGTACTGCGAAGACCCGATAAATCCCCCCAAGCTAAAACTTCTTGTTGTCTCTCCCCCTCCTCCCCCTCCTCCCACTCCTCCCACTCCTCCCACTCCTCCCACTCCTCCCACTCCTCCCCCTCCTCCCACTCCTCCCACTCCTCCCCCTCCTCCCATTTATGGCAATGCGATCGCGACATCAACGCACCCCCGAATCACCTTTTAGTGGACCTGGGGAAGTTATTCGCGCTTGACAAAAAGACAGATTTGTGGTAATCAAAAAGTCTACCGATCGCGATCGCCACCAACAGCGATCGCAAAGTTCCCAAAATCAACGCTCCCATAGCCTTTCCCTTGACGGGTGCTGGAATTTTTGGTATAAAATCAACTCTAGCGATCGCTTTTCCACTCCCTCTCCCCCTCTCCCCCTCCTCCCACTCCTCCCCCTCCTCCCCCTCCCCTAAAAAATCCAATCGTGCAGCATTCGCTACTGGACAACAATATGGCAAGTTCCCAAGAAACAACAACGACTTCTGTCACCGCTGGCGAAGAACAGATGACGGATAGCTGGCAGTGGTTGCCGCTGGCGCAGATTGAGTTTCCGGAGTACCAGGTGCGCAAGGCGCTGGAACCGGAAGCGTTGCAGCGGTTGGTGGAGACGATCGCGACGCACGGGATGTTGGAACCGTTGGTGGTGCGTCGGTTGGATGAAGGTCGCTACGAGTTGGTGGCGGGTTGGCGGCGGTATTCGGCGGCGCAGCAGGCGGGTTGGCAGCGGGTGCCGGCTTGCGTGCGGGAGTTGAGCGATGCGGCGGCGTTGGAGTTGGCGTTGCAGGAGAATTTGGTGCGCGAGGAGTTGAATCCGTTGGAGGAGACGGATGGGATTTTGCGGCTGCTGGCGGTGAAGTTGGAGATGGATGTGGATGGGGTGATTTCGTTGCTGTATGCCATGCGCAATCAAAAGTTGGGTTCGACTAGGCGAAACGGTTCGCCTAATTGGCAGGTGGAAGTGGTGGAAAGCGTGTTTGCGCCTTTGCGGCTGAGTTGGAAGTCGTTTGTGGAGACGCGGTTGCCTTTGTTGAAGCTGCCGGAGGATGTGTTGGCGGCGTTGCGCGAGGGGAAGATTGCTTATACGAAGGCGAAAGCGATCGCGAAATTATCGGATGAGGAGAATCGGCGGGTTTTGTTGGCGGAGGCGATGGAGAAGGGGTTGTCGTTGTCGCAGATTCGCGCGCGGGTGCGATCGCTGCGGGAGGAGACGGAAGATGGAGAGGTGGCAGCGGCGGTAGAGGCGTCAGAGGAAGTGGCGGAGGAGGTGGCTGGGGAAGAATCGGCGTCAGCGGAAGTGCCGCAGCCGGTGGTGCGGTTGCAGGCGGCGGCGCGGCGGATTCACCAGGCGAAGTTGTGGCAAGACCCGCAGCGGTGGCAGCAGGCGGAGAGGTTGTTGGAACAGTTGGAGGCTTTGGTGGCGGAAGTGGAAGGGGATGCGTAGAAAGGAAAATTCTTTGTTTGATGCGATCGCGTTGGGTTCTGGAAGGTAGCGCGATCGCATTTGAATGTGGGTTTTGGTTAATTCTTATTGAAATCAGAAAAACGGAAAATTGCCAAAAATGTTCGTTTCCCCGTGCTTGCCCAACCCCCGTGCCGATTCTCGATCGCAGGAAGAAAAACCAATCGCGAAAGGGAACGTAAATTTTCAATCCCTAAGGGAAGTCAAAAGCCGTTTTGGGCAATTCTTTGAGAGGAAGACAAAAGCATCGCAACGCCATCTGATACCAAATCTGTACTGGGAAGACCCGAAAAATTCCTCAGGCTAAGGCTACAATTGAACTTCTTGTGGTTTTCCCCCTCTCCCCCTCTCCCCCTCTCCCCCTCCTCCCACTCCTCCCCCTCCTCCCACTCCTCCCCCTCCTCTATCTCAAATGTAATTTGTACAATCGAATTTGGTATAAAATGGATGGTAGATTATACAGATGTTCGCGCACCAACTCGTTGCTTTTTGCTGCGGCGAGTATCCAACTGACCGGCGCGCCAGTACCAGCGCATCAGTACTTTGGCTAGCTGTTGGGAATGGTGGCGGACGTAGCCAGTTTCTGGGTCTTCATGTAAAATATCCGCTAGGACAATGCGACGTCCCAGTTGTCGCACCCGTTCTCGGTCCAAATCTACGAAATGGGAATTTTCCTGTTCGTACCGGATCAAGGCTTGGGCGGATGGAGAGCGTTTTTGCACCAACACTGCATCGAACAAACGTTGGCCGCCACAAGCATCGTCAATGGCTTGGATGTGGTCGGCGACAGTATAGTTGGTAGTTTCCCCTGGTTGGGTCATAATATTGCAAACGTAGATGCGCGGTACTTGGGTTGCTGAAATGGCTTCTCGGATTTCGGGAACCAGTAAGTTGGGAATGACGCTGGTGTACAAACTTCCCGGACCGATAACCACAAAATCTGCCCCTTCGATGCCTTGCAAGACTTTTGGTAAAGCCGGCGGCTGTTGGGGAAGGCAACCAATTTTGACAATATTGCCGCCAGCTTCGGTAATATTGGACTCTCCCTCAATGCGGCGACCATCGTCCAATTCGGCCCATAAATTCACATCGGTGACTGTGGCTGGCAACACCTGACCGCGAATCGCCAGCACTTTGGAACTGGTGGCAATTCCCTGTTCCAAATCGCCGGTGACA
>NZ_LNDC01000087.1 GCF_001870905.1 Geitlerinema sp. PCC 9228 | reverse complement strand
CGGAGTCTGCTACGAGACCAAGGCTGGACGAACCGAACGCAATCAACACGAATGTCGATTTTTGTCCAGTGATTAGGTTAGTCTATTTGTGCTACAAAATAGGGTAGGCAACCGTGGTTTCAATGGAAACAAGGGGCATGTGGGATGAGCCAATATCCTCAAAATACCACCGAGCAACTGCAAGCAGAAATCCCCGTCTCGGATGGTAAGCAATCTGGGGTTTCAACTGCGATCGCGATTGGCATCAATCAATACCAATTTTTCCAGCCTTTGCGCTACGCCGAAGCCGACGCTCGGGCGGTTCGCGAGTGCTTGGCTCAACGAGGGGTTAACCACCCACAGAACTGCTGGCTATTTTCCGATACGTCGGTCCCCCTGGCGGGAGAATCCACCTATCCCAATCGCAGTCACCTGTTACATTGGTTGAACTACTTGTGCCAGCAACAACACCAATCTTTCCGCCGCGTTTGGTTTTTTTTTAGTGGCTACGGTGCCACCAGCGATCGCCGGGATTATCTAATGCCCATCGATGGCGATCCCTATCGCATCAGCGCCACAGGCATTCCTGTTCCCGCTTTACTAGGAGCTTTAAAAGCGATCGCCGGGCATCGGGTTTTGGTGATTTTGGATATGAACCGCGCCCCCAGCATTGGTTCCGGTCACCTGGTGGGCATCGATACCATGAAGGTAGCCCGCCAGTTGGGAGTACCGACGCTGCTATCGAGCAAGCCCAATCAGTTTGCCCGGGAAACCTCAGCCCTAGAACACGGATTTTTCACCCAGGCGCTGCTGGAAGCCTATGCCCAAGATCCCGATATTTCCCTTTCTCAGTTGTATGCGTACCTGCGCGATCGCATGCGATCGCTGACCAACCACCACAACGTGCCTCCCCAAGACCCTATTTTGGTGGCACCATCAGTTGCCCTGCAACAGCCAGTTTTTCGCGATTTGCCTGCCCAGGGAGTGGTCAATGGCGGGGTCCCCCTGTTTTTCCCCGAACGGGGAACGGATACCAACGGAAGCAACGGCAAAATAGCTTCCCAGGAAACTTTATCAGTTGACCCGTCGCGATCGCCAGAGAAATCTTCCCGTTGGTTGTTGCCGGCAACGGTGACCCATTATTTCTTAGTGGCGGGGATAGCAGCGGTCGCTTTGTTGTTGGGGATGTTGTTGGGATACACCCTGCGCCAAGAACCGGCAGCGGTTTCCCCAGCCAGTAACCGGGGCGAATCCGAGGCAGCGACTCCGACAACAGCAACCCCAACGGAGGAAAACAACGCCCCAGCTACCCCCACCGCCCCCACCAACAGTGAAGACAAGGATGCCCAACACGGGCAACCAACAGCCCCGGAACCTTCGTCGACAGCGGTGGGCATGCAAGCCACCGATGGAGAAACGCCTGCCCCAGAAACATCGCCGGAAGTAGGTAAGGATAATGCTGTTCCTGACGTACCGGCTTTGGAGTCTATTGCTGCCGTGCAGGCTTCTCAGTTTAGCCGGGCGATTGCCAGCGCGCGCAACCTCCCTGCAGACCATCCATTTGCTGACGATGCCAGCGATGCGATTACCCGTTGGGGGCTTACGATTTGGGAGATAGCACAAGCAAGGGCGCAGTTGGGAGACTATCAAGGGGCGATGGCGGCGGCGCAGCTGGTACCCCGCGACCGAGAACAATTGCAGCAGCAGGTCCAAACTTCACTGCCTCAGTGGCAAGACCGCTACGAGAAACAACAGGAAAATCAAGAAATTATGGCGGCGGCGCAGAAAATCCCCCGCAATGGTCAAGCTTCTTCCTACATTCGTGCCATTAATAAGTTGCGTGCTATTGAATCTGGAGAGCCTTACTACGACCAAGCCCAACAGTTACAACAGCGCTGGAGTCAAGCGATTTGGGAAATTGCCAGCGATCGCGCTGAGAAAGAAAACTATCAAAGTGCCATTCAAGCGGCGGTTTTGGTTCCCGAAGAAGCAGATAATTACGAGACGGTACAAAAAGCGATCGCATCTTGGCGGGAAAAATCGTAGGTATCCGGTCATTGGTTAGTACGCGCCCGTGTTTTTGCTCCAGAAGATTTTTAAAGTCTTCAGAATTAACTTGACATCGTACAGCAAGCTCCACTGTTGTTGGTAGCGCAAATCGAGCTGAATTACATCTTCAAAGTTGCGCACTCGCGATCGCCCGTTGACCTGCCATTCCCCGGTCATCCCCGGTTTTACATTAAGCCGCTGCCAGGAAGGGACTTCGTAGCGTTCCACCTCGTCGGGGGTGGGCGGTCGGGTTCCCACCAAGCTCATATCCCCCTTGACAACATTGTAAAATTGTGGTAGCTCGTCCAAGCTCGTGCGGCGGAGAAACTTACCCACCCGGGTGATGCGCGGGTCGTTTTCGTTTTTGAACAGGGGGCCTTGGACTTGATTTTTTACTTCTCCCTTGCGGGCTTCTGCATCGGCACACATGGAGCGAAATTTCCACAGCCAAAACCGCTTGCCCAGCAACCCGCAGCGAATTTGTCGGAAGAAAATGGGACCGGGGCTGTCGAGTTTGATGGCGATGGCAATGACAGGAAATAAAACGGCGGTGATGCTCAAGCCTACCAGACCGCCAACAATATCCATTGCCCGTTTCACCCGCGATCGCACCGACGGATGGGGAACGGGAAAGTCTTCGTGGTTGAGGGAAAGATTTTCGCTGCTTCTGGATTCCGGTTGCGACTCAAAGACCAGGACGCGGTCGAGACCAGTCACGGAAAAAACCATCATCACCGGACGATGGACTTCCCGCAGCACCAATTCTCGACCTTGTTGTTGGACGAGCTTCAAAATATTAACCAAAGCCCCCACGCCACTGCTATCAACAAACGTGGTGCGATGAAAGTCCAGAACGAGACGTTTGGTGGCTGGTTCGGAATTTAAAAGTTCTTGACAGTTTTGCTTAAAAGGCACCGCTTCCAGGACGCTTAAACGCGGTGGCATTTCAATAATCGTAGTATCCCCTCGGGAGATTGTGTGGAATTCCCCCGTTGGTGCCGGTTCACTCATAAAAAGTCAAGATTGAGAAGTTTTCCCTGTTGACACTCTCACCAATAGAATTCGTGAGGTTCTCGCTTCGTTGGGTGTACCTGTGAAGAGATTCGCTATGAGCTAGTCCATCCCCGGCAACAGGGACCCTCGACGAGCGTTTTTCCACCCTGCAGTGGACGTACTTTCAATACCTCGATTTAAAACCACTTGTGTTGTTGCCACCTGCTACTTCCTAATAGGTGATTTACTGGACAATAATTGACTTTTATTGACTTGATAGTCGTAGCCATCTTTCTTAAAGA
>NZ_LNDC01000086.1 GCF_001870905.1 Geitlerinema sp. PCC 9228 | reverse complement strand
CCCTTCCCGATCCCGTAAAATTAAATAGGTATCGAAGTTAGCATTTACAGTCTCGATCGCAATTTGCTCACCCGCTTCCCCTTCCAAGGTGTGAACTTGATAGTAATGACCACTTTCAAAAGCCTTGCTGCTGCTGTTGAGTTCGCTTGAGTTACATTGGCGTTCGCCTCGTTTTCCGAGACCGTATCTCGTTGCTGTGAAAGTTCGCTGGTTGCTGAGCTTGTCGAAGAAGCATCGGTTTGACCGTTGGCAATGGGAACGGAAGCGCCACATAGAGCCAACCATCCCACGCATCCCATCAAACTCGCTTTAAACAACTGAAATTGTCCCCTACCCATAGCTTTTCCTCGCTTGTTATTCTAGAGGGGCAGCATTCCCGCGCTTACCCCTCTGTTTTGGTTTATTCGTCGATTGGATTTTGTATTAGCTCAATTGGTGCCACTTTTCTAAATTGATTTTTTCAACAGATGGTAGGCACTTGCTTTTTGACCTCAGCTAACAGCCGAAGAAACCACAAACGCGCTCTAAAGTATCCAAAACCCGATTGGCTTTATCTAATACGTTATCCGTATTGATTCGGTCCCTAGAATCCGTTTGAGAAACTGGTTCGGACTGGACTACCTCACCGTTAGCAGGTTCTTGAGGCGGCGAATAGGAGATATTGTAGGAGTAATTCGAACCGTTTTGGGAGAGCCTTGCTAGGAGCGTGGATACTGGAATACCATAGTTAAATCCGGTTTTTTGTCCCGTACGATCGTCTCTATCTCCCAATCCATGAATAGCTACCAAACGTCCTGCTGCATCTAAGACCTGTCCGCCAGACATGCCACCTTGCGTTACGTTTGTATAGCCGACTGCGTAACCTTGAACTGGATTTTCCCGAATTTCTGAGATGGAACCGCTTGTAAACTTGCGGGTGATGTCACCCAGCGAAGGAGGCCATCCTGACAAGTATACAGTTTGCCCCGGAGAAAGCTGGTAAGTTGCAATAGCGATTGGTTCGTAGTTTCGATCGCATTCAAACTCTACCACTGCCAAATCTTCAGACTCGAACCAGTACTCTTCATTTACTTCATAAACTTCACCATCATAAGTTCTGATAAGTAAATTGGCAGCCTTTTCTTGATTCTCAGAAAGGATAACGTGACGATTGGTAACACCAACACAGGTATTACCTTCTTTTGCAATGAGTGCCCCCGAACCGTGGCCATTTGGCTCCCCTTCTTCATTTAAGTTAAAAATTAGAAGAGTCGTTTTATGGGAAATGTCGTTGATTTCGGTTGCAGGTTCGATTGTGTTGTTCGTTTGGTTGGTAGCTTGTGCTTGAGCAAGTTGCTGCTGGTTAGCTGCGGAGGAGGTTTGGCGTGGTTCTCCTTCTCGATCCATTGCGATCGCGAAAGTTGGAGAAAAACCTACCAGCAAAGCACCAGCACCGGCTGCCAGTTTGAAGATCCAACGCGAAGAAACAAAAGGAAAGTTCATCATCTAAGTCCCTAAAACCATATAGTATGAAGTTTTGACGCAGTTCCATCACCGCCCAGCGATCGCGAAGCGTCTCGGAACGAGAATTGCTTGCATCGCATCATAGGGAAATACCACTACCGATCGCGCCACCTATGCAAATAGAAATTCCGATCGACTATGTACTATTACTAAATACAAAGTAGCACCTGTTTTCAAATTTTGCTTAAAAATACTGCAAACCAAATAATTGTTTTATGAAACTTTTATAAATTTCTTCCGGACCATGAATATAAATCTGTTAAGGTTTCTCATAAGAGAGAGCAGGTGGGCGCGATCGCTTTTCCCTAAAAAATACCCATTTTCCTATTTTCCTAAATTTGTCTCGCAAAACACTCATCGCGATCGCCATTTTCCCAAGAGCAAGCACGGGGGCTTGCCCCTACAGAATATGTGGCATTGCTTGTCAAAGCTGCGACCGCATCCAACGACGTAACAAAAGCGATCGAATTGTTACAAAACGATACTTTCAAATGGTATGCCCGGCTAAGAGAAAGCAAACGCGGGCAAGCACGGGGGCTTGCCTCTACAAAATCATGTAAATAATTTCTGTTAAGTAAGATACAATTTGGGCGATCGCTTTTCACAACCTTTCCAATGGCCAGAATTCCCCCTGGCGCATCATATTCTATTAGCGTCGATCGATACTTTGGTGGTGCGATCGCTGTGTTTTCCCCTCACCGGGAGACCATGGCGTCAATTTTATCTCTATGAGCGCGATCGCACCAGAGAACACTGTAGCCCGCAGGCAATTAATTTTCATTTACTTATCGTCAGGAAACCAAAAAAAATGGAACAAAATGCTAGCAACAATGACATGGCTAGCTGGTTTCATCGGTTGGTACCATCCCTAGCAAGAGCGGGAAGTAACCTTTTGGTAGGCTAAATCCCGAATTAAAGAAACTTTTGCATGCAGGTAACTATCCAAAGCATTAACTTGGGAACCATCGAGATTTTGTTTTTGTTTGAGATTCCGCAAAATCCAGTCAATGAGACTGGCGTCGTCAAGACTAAGCAGCATATTGGCTTGGGTGGCTTCTACCAAGGACCAGATTTGGCGTAGTAAGTTCGGTGTCATGAGCTTTTCCTCAATAATCGTGGCAGTACACCACGAATAGACATTTGCAGGTGTGGTTGGCTAGGACCATCTCTGGAAGCTCGATGTTGTTCGGGCAACCAGAAAATTTAATCTTTCCTTTATTTTTTTTACCATAACCCATTACCCGGGTTCGCAGGCAAGAATGTAAAGAGATTACACAATAGTTACAAAAGGTTTAAAAAACTGCCCATGTATTGACAAATCATGCCAAACATTATAAACCTTCGCAAGAATTGCCTAGGAAAAGATAGCTACTACTACCTGAATACATAAGATAACGCGAACATCAAGCCACGTGGCCGAAGCGATCGCAAAACCTTACCATTCTCTATAGACATTTACGATTCCAGCAACAACCGTAACTTTAGGTCTCCATCTTGGCCAAAAAACCCCCTGCCGCCACCATCACCGCCATTATTGTTATCGGCTTGCTAGCGGTTTCCACATCCGCTGTATTGATCCGTCTGGCATTCGATGCCTATGGCGCGCGCAATACGAGCATTAGCCTGTTAATCGCCGCTTCCCGTCTAACCGTTGCCGCTGCCATTTGGCTGCCTGTAGCCAAAAACCGTAGGGGTGGTTCTCCCATGCCTGCCCTGACCCCGTGGCATTCCGGTTGGATCTATACCGCGTTGGCTGGCGTCTTTTTGGCTGCCCATTTTGCCGCTTGGATTGCCTCCCTCGCCTACACCTCCATCGCTGCTTCCACCACCATCGTCACCAGCAATCCCATCTGGGTTGCCTTAATTTCCTGGTTGTGGTTTCGAGAAAAACCCACTGCTGTCACCACCTTAGGTATTGCCATTGCTGTGGCTGGCGGGGCTATTGTTGCCCAGGGAGATGCTAGCAGTGTGGGCAGCCATCCCGCTTGGGGGAATTTTTTGGCGTTGTTGGGGTCTTGGTGTGTCAGCGGTTATTTATTGCTCGGTCGCCAAGCCCAAAGACAGGGAATGCCTTTTTCTGGTTACATCGCTGTTGCCTACACCACTGCCGCTCTTTGCTTGCTGCCTATTCCACCTTTGCTGGGTTTGAGCTACATTGGCAATACACTGGAATTTTATTTCTATATCTTGGCTTTGGCGTTGCTGCCGCAGTTGGTGGGTCACACGAGCTTTAACTGGGCGGTACGGTGGGTTTCTCCCACATGGGTGACTTTGGTAATTTTGTTTGAACCGGTCTTAGCCAGCCTGTTGGGGTATTTTTTCTTTCAAGAAGTTCCCAGTGTTTGGGTCTTGTTGGGCGCTATGATTCTATTGGTAGGCGTTGCGATCGCAGTAGCCGGACAAAAACCTTCTCGCTAGTTTCGGATTTCCGATAGCTATAGGACTGGAAGATAGTTAAACTAAGCCGGGCAGTCGCCCACCCGACTCGTCTTCAAAACCGGACTTGATACTTTCGCCTCATCCGGCTCCTCAACAACTTGGCTCTTGTCATGAGTACCAAGACTACCATCGTTGGCAGTTTTTGCATCGTGGCAGTGTTTGTGAAGAAGTTGTAGGTTGTCGTGTTTGTCCTTTCTGCCTAGAGCTTTTGGGACGATGTGGTCGATTTCCATTACATCTTCTTCACGGTATGTCAGTCCACAATGGGCGCATTTCCCTTTTTGTTTCTTCAAAAGTTTTGATACTCTTGTAGGAACTCCGGGTTGTTTACCCATCCTTGAACTCCAGTATTTCAGATTGCCGTCGTATGGGCTGGTTTCACCTTTGACCTTAACGTGGCGTACAATTGGTGTTTCTGAATGGGTTCTTAATCGCATTGGATTGGTTTCCGAGCGGGTTGCGAATGCCCATCTATGATTACCAATTGTTTGCCAATATTTCCGAGCTACCCATTTTTCTGTTTTGTTTGGATGTCTCTTTCTTCCCCATTTAGCTAACTTCCAGTAAAGGAGTGCGTCCAGGTAGAAAAAAGTTTCTTTTGACACAACGGTGGAATAGTAGTTGCACCAACCCCTTATGACTGGATTGAGATGTCGTATCAACCCTTCTTGAGGGGTTGCTTTGTGCGAATCTATTATCCCTTTTATTTTCTCGTAGTGGGTTTGGATGGCTTTTCTGCTGGGTTTGATAATGGTTTTGAAGCCTAGAGGCTTACCCTTGGTGTTATTCCCGGTTTTGTATTTTCCGACTTTATGCTGTTGTATATTGAAACCGAGAAAATCAAATCCTGGGTCATCTCCCTCTAAAGTATGAGTGATGGTTGTTTTTGCCTCTTTAAGCTCTAGTCCCATTCCTTTCAGCCAATCTGAAATATGGTCACGGCATTCGTTGATTACATCTTGATTTTCGTGGATTATTACGAAGTCGTCAGCATACCTGATTAGGGACACTGCATTCCTTCTTACGCTTCGACCACCTTTTCCCGGCAGTCTTTCCACTAAGTCCTTGATGCTTTCTTCCATGCCGTGGAGGGCTATATTTGCCAACAGGGGACTGATAACGCCTCCTTGAGGTGTGCCCTCATTTGTAGGATATAGCTGTCCGGCATCAATGACACCAGCATTTAGCCATGCCCGTACTTGTCTTCTGATGGCTGGGAATGTTTCGAGTTTATCTAGCAGTTTGGCGTGGTCAATCTTGTCAAAGCATTTTGAGATGTCGGCATCCAATACCCACTTTGCTTTTTGCTTAATGGATAGGTAGATGGCATCAATTGCATCATGACAAGACCTTCCTGGTCTGAACCCATATGAATTGGGTTCAAACTTTGCCTCCCATTGGGGCTCGATTACCATCTTGACTAAGGCTTGAAGTGCGCGGTCGTACATCGTGGGTATTCCTAATGGTCTCTTCTCAGCTTTCCCTGGCTTGGGTAGCCATACCCGTCGTGCGGGTTTGGCTTTTGAGTTGAGTTTTAATCGACCTGCAAGGCTCAGACGTGCTTTTGGGGACAAGGATTTCACCCCATCCACTCCTGCCGTCTTTTTACCTTGATTGTCTTGTGTTACCCGACGAACCGCTAACATTCTGGCTGACCAGCTTTTTAGCAATAGTTTCTGGAGTCCACGAACTGTAGTGACATTACCACGACGCTTGGCTTGATAAATTCGTTTTTGCAGGCGGAAGACGTGACGCTCGACCTTTTTCCAGTCGATGTCTTGCCATTCCAGTCTCACCGTATTGTTTCCAATCGTTTTGGACGTATCCATGCTACTAAGACTTTACCTTCCAAGTCATCGAAAGTCTGTCAGCCTATCCAACCCATTACAGGCTGGCGTTCGCTTCTGACTCTATCCTGCCCGCCATAGGCTTGCGGATGGTTTCCTGCTCAAGGTATCGACCTTGTTCCTTGAGAGCCATACGGGGGTTACTTCGTTCCAGATATCGATTGGTTGTACCCTTAGGATGTCACTTTACGCCGGGTTGATTTTGGGTGTGTAAAAGGTCTCTGGTTAACGAGCCTTTCCCATATCCTTAACCTTTTGGTTCCTGCGTTACATTCCAATTTTCGCAGGTCTAATTTCACGACGCTTCTGCCATGACTTCGTTGTCTATCCATAGGCACTTGCTCGAAGGGGTACCTGTTTGGACCCAGGCTTAACCTCCTTTTATCCCCGCTTCACCGATTTGATAACCAGTCTCTTCGATGGGGGATATGCTTTCACGCGACACACCTCGCGGGACGGACTTGCACCGCCATCGATATCTAGTTGTCAAGGTTCTGTACCCCGAAGGGTTCTAACCAGGCTCCTGCTTATACCTTAGAATCTATGTGGATTCCAACGATTTCACAGGAAACGAATCGCACTAACCAATAAGTAGTACAACATTTTTTGTAGCCACCAAGGGGAAAAATTACCATCTATGAGCGACACCAGCTTGCCTACCTTAATTCAGAAAATGCAACAGCCGGATTTCTATCCCCATCCGGTGCAAGAACCCATCCAGCTTATACAAACCCATATTTCCTACGTACTGCTGACTGGCGACTACGCCTACAAAGTCAAAAAACCCTTAAACTTAGGCTTTCTGGACTTTTCCACCCTACAACAACGCCACCACTTCTGCCAGGAAGAACTGCGCCTCAACCAACGCGGTGCGCAAGGATGGTATTTACAAGTTTTGCCCATTACCCAACAAGGGGATAGCTACCAACTCAACGGAGATGGCGAAACCGTCGAATATACCCTACAAATGAAACAGTTTCCCCAAGATGGCTTGTTTGTAGACATGCTAGAACAAGGGAAACTCACCACCGCACACATGGAAACGGTGGGAAAGCTGACGGCACAATACCACGCCAAATCCCAAACCAACGACTATATTCTCTCCTTTGGCAAACCGGAAACCATCAAAGCATCCATTGACGCAAACTACCGACAAACCGAAAAGTACGTTAATGGTCCGCAAACCAGAAAGCAACTAGGTCAGACCAAAACCTATACTGACAAAATTTTCCAAGAACGTGCCTATTTGTTTCAACGCCGGATAGAGGAAAAGAAAATCCGCGAATGCCACGGAGATTTGCACTTGAAAAATATTGCCCTCTACAACGGCGAAATTATTTTATTTGATTGCATCGAATTTAACGAGTCGTTCCGGTTTGTGGATACCATGTACGATGTGGCGTTTATGGTTATGGATACCGAATCCAAGGAACGACCGGATTTGGGCAATGCGTTTCTCAATACCTATTTGGAACAAACGGGAGACTGGGAAGGGTTGCCCCTGTTGCCTTTGTACCTCAGCCGCCAAGCCTACGTCCGTGCGAAGGTAACATCTTTACTGCTGGATGATGCTAACGTTCCCGATAGCGACAAACAAGCAGCGGCGGAAACGGCAGCGCATTATTATTATTTGTCTTGGCAATATACCCAGCCTACCCAAGGGCAAATGGTGATGATGTCGGGGTTGTCTGGGTCTGGCAAAAGTACGGTTGCCAAACAGGTTGCCCGCCACAATCGTGCCATTCATTTACGTACGGATGCGGTACGCAAGCATCTCGCTGGCATTGGTGTAGACCAAAAGGGGGATGATTCGATTTATACGCCTGAAATGAGCGAGAAAACTTACAATCGGATGCTAGAGTTGGGCAAAATGCTGGCGGCGGAAGGTTGGACGGTGATTTTGGATGGTAAATACGACCGGGTGGCGTATCGGAAAACGGTTCTGGATGGGGCGAAATCCCAGAATTTGCCGGTGACGATTTTACATTGTACGGCGGATGAGGAAGTTTTGCGCGATCGCCTCAACCAACGCAAAGGGGATATTGCCGATGCTACGTCGGATTTGCTGGATTCCCAAAAAGCGAAGGCGGAAGCTTTTACCCAAGCGGAACAACCCTATGTTTGCTCGGTTGATACCACTAAGGATATTTTGGCGCAGTTGCCGGAGAATTTAAAAGTCTAGTGGCAAAAGGGGCGAATGTTGGTTCGTTCTGTAGCAAGCGGAGACGCTCAATTTAACTTCACAATCGTTTGGTTGGAATGTTTCGATTATGCTACTTTCAGCCAGTATCATACCATTTCTGAAAAAAAAAACGATTGTCTGAATTTTCCAATTGCCCTGGTAGGGGCGCTCACGCGTTGCGCCCCTACCAAAATGCCTCTATTATCTCTTGCAGATTATTAAGGAAATGGTATTAGTAGCCCATTGAAATCGTAATAGCAATGATAAATAGATATAAAATTGGTCTTGTTTATGGGGGAATTTTGCTCTGGACATTCGGACCGTTTTTGACGGCAGGTTTTGCTGAGCTAATTGCAAATATCAATGGATGTACCCTTAATGAAGGCACTGTCAATACCTGCATGGTTTTCGGAAGGGATATTGGAAATTTATTGTACTCAATGTTTGTTACGGGATGGTATATCTTACTGACATTTCCCAGTGGTGCTTTATTGTTTCTCATGTTTTCAATATTGTTAATTGTCCTTCAAATACAAAAACAACGCAATCGTTCGTAAATGTTGGATTGTATTTATGTCGAATATGGGGAAGTAATCAGCTTCCCGGACATGTTTGTTTTATATCTATTTAGTTTTCTAAAGATTTAAAGATTTAAAATGTCTACCAATCAAGAGCGTCGTATCGAACGATGGGAAAGAACTTTCTCTACGGGGATACAAAGTTGGATTGTTTTTCTGGCGGCTTTTCTGTTGGTGAAGTATCCCGCGCCATTGAGTATTTTTTTGGGATTTGTTGGCGGGGTAGCAGCGGCTTTCTTGACTTGGTGGTGGCATGGGGAAGCGCCGGAAACGGAACAATCCCACCAGCAGCCCACCAATGAAGGGGAGTGATGGGAGCTATTTTGTTTCGATATATTAAGTTTTTTAAGAATTTTCTTTTTATCTGGGGGGTTTATGACAGAATGTCAAAAATAGCCTTTTCTAAGGAAATGCAAATATAGCGTTTTCATTATGTAATGCGAACTTGTTTGTAGGAAAAATGCCCTTTGGCAAGCTTAGGGGGACCCGTGTTCGGGTTTTTAACTTTTTGTCGTTTTAGCTTTTTATATGGATATGCAAAAGTATAAATTTCGATGCACCCTTTCTTTTGGCGATATTTACGGGCAAATTATTGTTTGGCTGATTGTCATCTTTTTAAGTTTGGCATCGGTTTTGGCATTGTGGAGTAGCGATCGCCAAATGTATGCTTTTATCACCTTGGGCTTGATTTTGGTGCTTTCCCTGCCTTTCTTGCTCTTTGCCTTTGTGACGACCCTATTCAATCATATTGAAATTCAGGTGGCAGAACCGGAAACAGAAAGCCGCCAAATGCCGGCGAGTTCCCAAGGGGGTAGCCAACCACCCAGCAACCAAGAACCTGCCCAGGCGTAATTTTGGCTGGCAACTTGCCGGATAGGAGCGCGATCGCTATCCTATAGATGATAGATTCCCTGATGGTCAGGGAATTTTTTTGATTTACTGTCAGAATGCCCATGCTAGAACACGATGTTGCCATTGTTGGTGGTGGCTTGGCTGGCTGTCGCGCCGCGTTGGAAATTGCCCGTCGCAATCGAAATGTAAGCGTGGCGGTGATTGCCAAAACCCACCCCATCCGTTCCCACTCAGTTGCTGCCCAGGGAGGCATTGCCGCTACCCTGCAAAATGTAGACAGTGAGGATAGCATCGAATCCCACGCTTTCGATACCGTCAAAGGTTCCGACTACCTAGCAGACCAAGATGCAGTGGAGATTTTGGCGCGGGAAGCCCCAGAAGTGGTCATCGATTTGGAACACATGGGTGTCATGTTTTCCCGCCTGGAAAACGGTAAAATTGCCCAGCGTGCCTTTGGCGGTCACTCCCGCAACCGCACTTGCTACGCTGCCGATAAAACCGGTCATGCTATTTTACACGAGTTGGTGAACAACCTGCGTCGCTACGGGGTGACTATCTACGACGAATGGTATGTGATGCGCCTGCTGCAAGAAGACGGGGAAACTAAAGGGCTGGTCATGTACCGCATTTGGGATGGGGAAATTGCCGTCATGCGTGCCAAAGCCGTGATGCTGGCTACGGGGGGATATGGTCGGGTTTTCAATACTACTTCCAACGATTTTGCCTCCACAGGTGATGGTTTGGCGATGGCAGCGCGCGCGGGGATTCCCCTGCAGGATATGGAGTTCGTGCAGTTTCACCCCACGGGATTGTATCCGGTGGGGGTTTTGATCTCCGAGGCAGTGCGCGGGGAAGGGGCTTATTTACGCAATAGTAACAGCGATCGCTTTATGGCAACTTACGCTCCCAGTAAAATGGAACTAGCCCCCCGCGATATTGCTTCCCGTGCCATTACCCAAGAAATTCGCGAAGGTCGTGGCGTATATCCCGATGGTACACCAGGTGGTCCCTGCGTTTATCTAGATTTGCGCCATTTGGGCAAAGAAAAAATTATGAGCCGCATTCCGTTTTGTGCGGAAGAAGGGCATCGTTTGTTGGGGTTGGATGCGGTGACGCAACCGTTTCCCGTGCGACCCACTGCTCACTATTCCATGGGGGGCATTCCTACCAATGTAGACGGGCAAGTGCGCTACAGTAGAGATACGTTAGTACCGGGCTTGTTTGCCGCTGGGGAAGTGGCGTGCGTTTCCGTACATGGTGCCAATCGTTTGGGCAGCAATTCCTTGTTAGAATGCGTGGTGTTTGGCAAACGTACGGGAGTTGCGATCGCAAATTACGTTGCCCAGCGCAAAATGCCGGAAATTCGCGAGGAAAAATATTTGGAAACCGCGCAAAAACAGGTACAAAACTGGCTTGACAATTCCGGTGATTACCGCATTCAAGAAATCAAACAGCAATTGCAAGATTGCATGAGCGAATACTGCGGTGTCTTTCGCTCCGAAACCATGATGGCGCAAGGCATCGAAAAATTGCAACAAATTCAAGCAAAATGCGATCGCGTTTACCTCGACGATAAGGGCAAATTGTGGAATACAGAAATTATAGAGGCGTTGGAGTTACAGAACTTAGCTGTTGTCTCCCAAGTGATTCTGCATTCCGCCCTCCATCGTCGGGAAAGTCGCGGTGCGCATTATCGGGAAGATTATCCCCATCGAGACGATATGCACTTTTTGCAACATACCTTGGGATATTATTCTCCTGCTGGTGTGGATGTGAAATATCAACCAGTAACGATTTTGCAGTTTCAACCGCAAGAGCGAACCTATTGATGGGCGTTAGGATGCCCAATTGAAAAAGCGGCTACCCACAAAAGGGAGGATTAAAAGCACGAGTTTGAACAATAGGGGAGCAAAAACGAGCGTGAGGCACAAGCTAATGAAGGCAACGCCTGCCATGGCAAGCTTAATCATTTCCTCGGTTGCGTTCACGCTCAAATATACAGCGAAAACGGTTACAGCTATACTTGTCAAGCAAGGGATAAACATATTGACGATCCTAGAACGATACTCTGCTTCGATATTCGGTGTGATAGCTAGCGCGTGTTTTTTCTAGTGGTATGTTTCCCCTGATTTGGTTGGTTGTTGCTGCCAAAAGTAGGGAAAACCCATGCCGAAATATAATTCGCTCTCTAGCTTTGTGTCCCATGTTACAACTTTATTAAGAACTGTCAACCCGTATACTGAAAATTTTTGTGCGGATTTCCTGGGTTGGCAGTTGCGATCCCCGTTTAAAAGGCTTTCGGGGCAAATAATTTGGCTTTTCAATTTTTGTGCGCCAATGTAATCAATTCTTGACACAAAAATCAGGCTATGTATAGAAACACTTGCCTTAAAAACCGGCAATGCCCTCTTTACGAGCTGCTTGACGCACGGCAGCCGCTACAGCAGTGACTACTCGCTCGTCAAAAACCGAGGGAATCACATTATCGCGATGGAGATGGGAAGGGGAAATCAAAGAAGCAATGGCATTGGCAGCTTCCAGACACATGGTGGCAGTAATTTTGCTGGCGCGGGAATCTAATGCCCCGCGAAAAACCCCGGGAAATGCCAAGACATTGTTAATTTGATTGGGATAGTCGCTACGCCCTGTCGCCATCACGGCTACATCTGCTGACACCAACTCCGGCTGAATTTCGGGAATGGGATTTGCCATTGCCAGCACAATGGCATCGCTGGTCATGGTTTTGACCATTTCTGGGGTAAGCACACCAGGCACAGAAACCCCGATAAACACATCGCTGCGGTTGACCGCATCTGCCAGCGATCCCGATTCGGGGCTGGCAAATTCTTGTTTTTGGGAAGTGAGATTTTGCCGGTCTTTGGAAACGATCCCTTGGGAATCGCACAGTAGGATTTGCCCGGCACCTGCTTGCCGCAACAACCGGGAGATGGCAACGCCGGCAGCACCAGCACCGTTGATGGTAATGCGCACGTCGGCTAGGGATTTGTTGACCAATTTCAGGGAATTAAACAAAGCAGCTAGCGTGACAATGGCAGTGCCGTTTTGGTCGTCGTGGAAGACGGGAATGTCAATTTCTTCGTGCAAGCGGTCTTCAATTTCAAAGCAGCGGGGGGCAGAAATGTCTTCTAGGTTGATCCCGCCGAAAACCGGGGCAATATTTTTCACGGTTTGGATAATTTCTTCGGTGTCTTGGGTTGCCAAACAGATGGGGAATGCATCCAAATTGGCGAAGTTTTTAAAGAGCATGGCTTTGCCTTCCATCACGGGTAAGGCACCTGATGCTCCTAGGTTACCCAATCCCAACACGGCACTACCATCGGTGACAATGGCGACGGTGTTTTGTTTGATGGTGAGTTGGTAAACTTGTTCGGGGTCTTCGGCGATGGCTTTACAAATTCTACCCACGCCGGGGGTATATGCCATGGCGAGGTCGGCTTGGGTGTTTAAGGGGATTTTGCCGACGATGGAAATTTTACCCCCTTGGTGCAGGCTGAAAGTGCGATCGTGGACGTTTAAAACTTGAATGTCGGGAACGGCTTTGACGGCATCGACGATTTTTTCGGCGTGTTCGGAACTGGAGGCATCGACGCTAATTTCCCGGGTGGTGTGGGTGTGGGTTTGTTCGTTGAGGGTGATTTGCCCCAGGTTGCCGCCTACTTCGGCGATCGCTTGGGTGACGTTGGCTAGCATACCAGCTCGGTTGGGCAGTTGCAAGCGAATGGCGACGCTAAAGCTGGAGGTGGGGTTTAAGTTGACCATGGTACCTTGATGGTGATGTCGGTAGTGTTTTGCTTTGCTACGAGGTTCTTATCTTACCGGATTTAAAGGAGAAAAAAACTAGGTAGGGAAAAAGTTTGTCAGATTTTCTTGATGGGGGAAAATTTGGGAAAATTTACGGGTGTTTCCCCGAGCGAGACACGATATAATTCGTTGGGAATGAATGATTGTTCGGTTTTAAAAAGGTTTGAAAAGGTTTGCAAGCAGCGATCGCACCGGCAAATAGCACTCCCATCCAAACGATAGATGGGTTATGTACCGACCAGAAAAGCTCGATGTGATACTCTATATTGGATTTCCGTTTTGCTGGTTGGAAAAATTGTGGTTGTGGTAAGAGGGTCATTAAAAAAAACGGGGGATTGCCGACAGCAGGTGGCGTGGCTGTCTGGCGTGGTGGGGGGTACTATGTTGGTGGGCATCCTCTGGTGGGGTCAGCCGTTTGGGTTGGGCAAGCGGTTGCCAAAAAGGCCGATGGTGACTTCCCCGAAGGTAGAAATGCATAGCAAGCGCGATCGCTTGGGGAAGGGTAGGGGTTGCTATTGTCAATTACCAACATTTTCTGAAACCAATACGACGATTGTCCATCATCTTCCAAAATACGGAGTGAAAAGCCCGCAAGTAGATGCAGCTAGTTCTTTTAGCTCTGTTGTGATTCTTGTGGGTATTGGTTTGGGGGTTGACCTAGTTGTTTTGCTGGTTGCTGGTTTGGGGGCGGTTTTGCTGGTGGTGGTTGCCAGATTTTTGCAAATGGCGATCGCGAAGTTGCACAAGATAGAAGCAGAAAACCAACGCCTCTCTCGGGAATTGGCGCAACGCTGGGAAACGGAGATGACGCTGCAAAGGGTGAACCAGCATTTGGAAGCACTACTGTTAAAGGCAACCAACGAACGGCTGCAACAGACACAGCAGCAGGAGGGGCAATACCTACAAGCTCAGAATACGCTGCTTCTGTTCGAGCGTTTGGCAGGGGCTTTGGTGGAGGAGGTTTCCGAAAAGGAGTTTATCGAAAGAGGGTTGCAGTGGCTTGGCGATCGCTTTTTCCCCGATTTGCGGCTTACTTATATTGTCGAAACGGAAGCTGGTTTGGCAGTACTTGGTTGCGTATCACCGGATAACAACTATGCTACTCGCGGCCAGGGTCACGAGATCTTGGCTTTTCTGAGTGAAATGCACGGCTGCCAGCAGCTCCTAGCCAACCAATCCCTGGTGATTGAAAATGTTCGAGATTGGGTTCGCACCAAACACGAGCATAGCTACCTAACTATTACAGAGTTGAAAACATCCCAAGCGATTTTGTTGGTTTCCCTGCCCAGTAATCAAGGCAGGGATTTTGTATGCGTTGATGCTGCAGTTCCCCGTCGGTGGCAAGAAAGGGAAATTTCGCTTTTGCAACAGGTCGGAGTTTACATGCGCCTGGCACGACAAAAAGCAGCTTTGACCCAGCAACTGGCGGAAACTCAAAGGGCGAAGCAAGAAAAGGAGGCACGGTTTCGGCAAATGGCGGAAAACGTGCAGGAGGTGTTTTGGGTGGCTACCCCAGAACGCAAGCAAGTTCTGTATGCGAGCCGCGCTTACGAAACCATTTGGGGACGCCAGCGACAATCTTTGTATGAAATTCCCTACGCTTGGTTGGAAAGTATTCACAGCAGCGATCGCCAACGGGTAGCGGAAGCCTTGACCCAACCCCTATTTGGGGATTTGACCCAAGAATATCGCATCGTACGCCCCGATGGTAAGGTGGTTTGGATTCGCGATCGCGCTTTTCCCATTTACGATGAAAAGGCAGAAGTATCTCGTATTGCCGGAATTGCTACGGATATAAGCGAGCGCAAGTACGCACAAATGGAAGCGCAGCTTTTGCAAACCATCAACCAATCCGTTCATACTACCAAAGATTTTGCCCAAACCCTCACTTCCGTTCTCAAAGAAATCTGCAACTTGACTGGTTGGGAGTATGCCGAGGCTTGGATGCCGGAAGGGAAAGGGCTTCGCTGTGTCTGCGGTTGGTATGGCGATCGCTGGGAATTGGAGCATGTATACCAGCACAATTTGGATCTGATTTTTTCCTTGGGAGAAGGATTGCCGGGGATCGTTTGGCAGTCAGGCAAAGCCAAATGGCTGCACGATCGCTCCCAACAGGATTTCGATCGATCTGCACACCTCAAGGCGGTTATGGAAATGGGGTTGCAATCTGGATTGGGGGTGCCTATTGTGAGCAACGAGCAAGTGGTGGCGGTCTTTTTGTTTTTCTCCTATCAAACCGATCCCAAAGATACGCAACTTTTGGACTTGGTGGCGACCCTTGCTAATCAGTTGGGATTGCTGCTAACGCACAAGCAGTTTGAAACGCGGTTGCAAGAACGGGAAGAGGTATTGCGGCTGTTTGTGGAGCACAATCCAGCGGCAGTTGCCATGTTAGACCGGCAAATGCGCTATTTGGTAGCCAGCCGTCGCTGGCTACAAGATTACGATTTGGGGGATATTGACATTGTGGGGCGATCGCACTACGACCTGTTTCCCAATTTGGCAACTCACTGGCAAACTATCCACAAAAGCTGCTTGCAGGGAGAAGTTCAATCTTGTGAAGAAGAACCGTTTTCCCGTGCAGATGGTTCTCTAGATTGGCTGCGTTGGGAAATGCATCCTTGGTATGACAAAACTCATATCGGGGGCATTATCATGTTTTCGGAGATTATTACCCAGCGCAAGCAAGCAGAAGCCGAACTGCAACGCACCAACGAACAGTTACAAGCGTCTGTGGAAAAGCTAGAACAAAACAATCAGGAAATTACGCTTTTAGGGCAGTTAAGCGAAATTTTACAAGCTTGTTTGCATTTAGAGGAAGCCTATAAAGCGATCGAGTCTTTCCTACCACCTTTATTTCCTTACTGTAGTGGCAGCGTTTACATTCTCAATCGAGAAAACTATCTAGCCGATGCTATTGCCACATGGGGAACCTATGTTAGTAGCGAAGCTGTTTTTTATCCAAACGACTGTTGGGCATTGCGCCAGTGGCATCCTCATTTTACCAACCACAGTCAGGACCAACTTTTGTGCAACCACATGCATTCCGAGCAAGTGGCAGAATCTTTGTGCGTTCCCATGACCGCTCAAGGAAAAGCTTTGGGATTGCTGCATTTAAATGCTGCCCAATATGGAACCCTAACGGAAGACCGGCAGCAATTTGCGGTGACGGTTTCGGAACACATGTCGCTGGCGCTGGCGAATTTAACTTTGCGGGAAACGTTGCAAAGTCAAAGCATTTGCGACAGTCTGACTGGGTTGTACAATCGTCGCTATTTGGAAGAGGCTTTGGAACGGGAAATTCACCGCGCCCGGCGCAAAACGCAATCGGTAGGGATTTTGATGGTAGATATCGACCATTTTAAGCGATTTAACGATAATTTTGGTCACGAAGTTGGCGATGCGGTGTTGCAGGAAGTAGGGAAATTGTTAATGCAAAATATTCGCCCTGGGGATATTGCCTGTCGTTACGGTGGTGAGGAGATGACGTTAATTTTGCCAGACACTGATTTGACTGTAGCCAAACAACGAGCAGAAGAAATTCGCGAAGCTATCAAACAGTTGCGGTTGGAATACCATCCCCCGCAGTTGGGCTCGATTACAGTTTCGTTGGGGATCGCTTGTTTTCCCACTCACGGAAGTTCTGGTTCGGTGATTCTTCAGGTGGCGGATGCGGCTTTGTATGCGGCGAAGGCACAAGGGCGCGATCGCGCGGTGGTGGCTCAAACTCGTGGTTCTGCTTAGGGCGTGGGAGGCTGTAGGGGCAAGCCCCCGTGCTTGCCCAATATGGGAATTTGGTGGCATTTTCAGATCGCGTTTTATGGGGAAGTGTTGTTAAGAAGGATAGCGATCGCGCATAAGTTCCAACCGCTCGAAGTTATATTCAGAGTAGATTGATACTCGTTTGATGGGGGAACCTTCTTATGCATCCCTCTACAAAGCTGCATCGGATTTCATATGAATATACAAATCAGCTCCCGAAAGATTCCAAAAACCCCATCAAATTCTCATCGCTCCCATTGCTGACTTATTGCCTGAAGACCCACATGCCCATGTCGTCTTTATTCCCCAGGGTCAACTGTTTCTAGTTTCCTTTGCTGCCTTGGCAGATGAAAATTGATTCATTTCGCCACCCACGGACTTTTGGACTATGGCGACCCCCAATCCTATGGGAATCTCGACGTACCGGGCGCTGTGGCACTAACACCGAGCGACGGCGAAGATGGATTGCTCACCTCTGCCGAACTGCTGCAGATGGATTTGCAAGCGAATTTGGTAGTTGTTAGTGCTTGCGATACTGGTCGGGGTCGCATTACCGGCGATGGCGTTGTAGGTTTATCCCGTTCGTTGATTTCGGCAGGCGTACCCAGCGTGGTGGTATCCTTGTGGTCGGTTCCCGATGCGCCAACGGCGGAATTGATGGTGGAATTTTATCGGCAGCTTGACCAAGGAGAAGATAAAGTGCAGGCTTTGCGTCAAGCGATGTTGGCGACCATGGAAAAATATCCCCATCCACGCAATTGGGCAGGGTTTACCCTGTTGGGGGCGGCAAAATAAACCCGAATTTGTGGCAAAATGCACGGAAGCAAGGGCAATTTTTGCCTGTTTTCCTTTTCGTATTCGGTATATTTTTTGATTATGAAAATCAGTATTTGGCCTCGCTGGTTGGCGATTTTCTTGGTGGTTTTGAGTACCTTGGCGGTTTCTGGTTGCGATTTGGACCGGTTTAAAACAACCGCTGCCGAAGAACCCCAACTTGTGGATAGCGTTCTCAGCGAACCCAAAACGTTTAATGCTGCCCTCAGCAATGAGTCTCCCAATATTTTTGGCTTCACCTACGAGGGGTTGGTTACCCTAAATTACAATACTCAGGAAATCGAACCGGCTTTGGCGGAATCTTGGCGGATTTCTGAGAACAATAAGGAAATTATTTTTACCTTGCGGGAAGGGTTGCAATGGTCGGATGGGGAACCCCTGACGGCTGCCGATGTGGATTTTACGTTCAATCGGATTTATTTTAACGAGGAGATTCCTACCAGTACCCGCGATGTTTTGCGGATTGGCAAGGAAGGAAAATTGCCGGAAGTGACTCAAATTAGCGATCGCGAGGTGAAATTCACCGTTCCCCAACCTTTTGCCCCGTTTTTGCGTACCATTGGCAGTGTTACCATTTTACCCAAACATGCCCTGGAAGATACCCTAGAACCGAAAACCGAAGGGGGCGATTTGCCGTTTTTGTCAACTTGGGGCATCGATACCGACCCGCAGAAGATTGTTTTTAGCGGTCCTTACGTTCTGGAAGGATACAATACCAGCCAACGGTTGCAATTTCGCCGCAATCCCTACTACTGGCGCGAAGACCAGCAGGGCAATGCCCAACCCTATATCGAACGTATCAATTGGGAAATTGTGGAAAATCAAGATACGGCGTTGCTACAATTTCGTTCCGGCGGTTTGGATACGGTAAGCGTTTCTCCCCAGAATTTTTCTCTGCTCAAACAAGAAGAAGAACGCAACAATTTTACGATTTACAACGGCGGTCCTACGGCTTCCAAATCATTTATTTTCTTCAATCTCAATCGCGCTAGCCGTGGCGGCGAACCGCTGGTGACGCCCTACAAATCCCGTTGGTTTACGAATGTCAAATTCCGCCGTGCCATTGCTTACGGGATTAACCGTTCTAAAATGCTGAACAATATTTTTCGCGGTTTGGGGCAAAAACAGCATTCGCCGATTTCCGTGCAAAGTCCTTACTATTATTCTCCGGAAGAAGGGTTAAAAACCTACGATTACGACCCGGAAAAAGCGAAGGAGTTGCTGTTTTCCATTGGATTTAGAACCAACGAAAATGGGGAAATGTACGATGGCGAAGGGCATCGCGTGGAGTTTACATTGCTGACCAATGCTGGTAACCAAACCCGGGAATCTATGGGGGCACAAATTAAACAAGATTTAGCCCAAATTGGGATTAAGGTTAATTTCCAGCCTATTTCTTTTAATACGTTGGTGACGAAGTTAAGCAGTACCCGCGATTGGGAATGCGTGATTTTGGGATTGACGGGTGGTGTGGAACCCAATAATGGTGCCAATGTTTGGCTGCCGGAAGGTCGCTTGCATATGTTCAATCAAGGTCCACAACCAGGAGACGATTCGCCTTTGAAAGGATGGAAAGTTACTGATTGGGAACGGAAAATTGGCGATTTGTACATTCAAGGGGCGCAGGAGTTAAATGAGGAAAAACGCAAGGAAATTTATGCCGAAACCCAACAATTAACCCAGGAATATTTGCCGTTTATTTATTTGGTCAATTCCCTGGCTATGTCGGCAATTCGCGATCGCGTGCGCGGTGTTGACTATTCAGCGTTAGGCGGTGCGTATTGGAACATTTACGAACTGGAAATTGTGGAGTAGTTTGCTAGTCAAAGCGATCGCTTCGGTGCATTTTCCCAGAAAATAGCCATTCGCCTGCAAAGATTCTCTGGAATGGGGTTCGCTGTGGCGTCGATGGAACGTTACAATAGGGGATGCTGTTTTGATAGGAACCATCCAACATATTTCCCTATGGCCAGGAAAAGCTTGGTAGAACGAGACAAGAAACGCCGTCGCATGGTGGAAAAATACGCCGCCAAACGACAAGAACTGAAAGAGGCTTTCAAGAACGCCGAAAGCCAAGAAGAGAAAATGGAAATCCATCGCCAGCTACAGCGTTTGCCTCGCAATAGCGCTCCCTCGCGCGTGCGCAATCGTTGCTGGAAAACCGGTCGCGCTCATGGTTACTACCGCGATTTTGGTTTGGCGCGCAATGCGATGCGGGATATGGCACACCGGGGATTGCTGCCTGGTGTGGTGAAGTCTAGCTGGTAATTTTTGGTGGGCAGCGATCGCTTTTTCCCTGTCATCATAGATGCGATCGCCAGCCCGCAAACAACCACCTTTTCTAACCACGACCGCAACAGCTGGCAATTCCCATGCGTTCCAACAGCAGTTCGCTGACCATATTAGCAACGGCACATTCCCCATAAAAGCTTTGGGAAAAGTCAAATGCCTGCATTTCTGTGATGAGGGCGATGGCAATGGCTCCGACCTCGTTTTCGCCCTCCATCCGCTGGCGAATATACACGTGTGCTGCTTGAGCGGCGATTTCTTGGTTAACCGGTTCTGGGGGGTATTCGCGATCGAGTCTTTGCTGCAGGGCGTTTTGCAGCCATTCCCGTTCGCTTTGCGCGCAGGTTACTTCCGGAAGCTGGATAGGAGAAATTGCTTCTGCCATAATAAATTCTGTACCTTTTCTACAAGCTAAGCTAAGAAAGGGTTTCCAATTGGGTGCAAAATGGGGATCGAGAAAAGTTCAGTCTCAAAAAAACCTAGAGAGTTTTCCAACCAAAAGGTTTTATTTCTCCCAGTATAACGAATCCCTGTTGTTTGTATAGGAATATTAATTTTCCTTAAATTCATGTTCGATGTGGCGGAAATTATCCAGGGATATGCCCAGGGATACTTCTTGATGGCGGATGAAGTGGGCGACGGATTGGGATGGTATGCCACCTACCAGCGAGCTTTAATTCCCCTCGACGAGCGATTTCGCTATCCGCGCTCTCTAAAAAGGGTTCTCAACCAAAATCGCTTTTCCGTTGCCATTAACAAAGATTTTTACAGAGTGGTCGCCGGTTGCGCCAACCGAGAAAGTACTTGGATTTCCCCAGAATTACAGCAAATCTATTGGGAATTATACCGAGCCGGATGGGCGTACAGCTTTGAAACCTGGCAAGGAAACCAACTCGCCGGTGGGATTTTAGGCATTGCTATCGGCGGTGCGTTTATTGGCGAATCCATGTTTTATAACATTCGGGATGCTTCCAAAGTCGCTATGGTCAAATTGGTGGAACGCCTGCGAGAGCGCAATTTTTTGCTGTATGACGCCCAAATCATCAATCCCCACCTAGAACGTTTTGGTGCCTATCTGGTTTCCGCCGAAGAATATCAAGAAATGCTGGAAAAAGCCATACAGCGCCGGTGTTCTTTGATTTAATGCCAGGCATGGGGAAATATTAAAATACTAAAGGAAATTCTTTCATTTTCAAAACAATTTTTAATCAATGCCATTTCCCTATTCTTGCTTCTCCTCCGCCACCAACGTCAAACTCTCCCATTCTCCTTGCTGGTTGTAGCGACGAATCAAACGCTGGCGCTGGGTAGGAGAAAGCAACCATCCTGCTTCCAGAAAGAAAGGCTGTTTGCCAGTAATTTGCAAAGGAAACGTCGCCGAAGCGCCACCGGGTAGCAACAAGACGCGCACGGCCGGGGTACCTTCGCTAAAATCAATCGTGGTATGGTGGAATTTGCCTTTAGAAACAATTTTGCGATCGCCAAAATTCAGTTCTTGAGAAATTTCGCGATCGCTGGTTTGGAAAACCTGTAACTCGCTGGTGTAGGTTTGTGGCGGCTGCTGCGAGTTGGGAAAATAGGTCACGGCTGCGCCACGCCATTTGCCTATCAGGTCATCCACCATCAGCGGTGGCGATTCGGTGGCATCGCTGTTGCTGAGACGTTCTCGAATTAAGGTCAGCACCCCCGGCTGAAGCACGGGGGCTTCATGCCTCCAGCTTCAGGTAGCTGACCAGCCTAAGCCCTTTGGGGGCTACGTT
>NZ_LNDC01000085.1:7735-35182 GCF_001870905.1 Geitlerinema sp. PCC 9228 | reverse complement strand
ATCTTTAAGAAAGATGGCTACGACTATCAAGTCAATAAAAGTCAATTATTGTCCAGTAAACAACCTATTAGGAAGTAGCAGAGGGGCATCGGGGCGTCGGGGCATCGGGGCATCGGAGCGTCGGGGCATGGGAGAAAACAACCAATTATATCTCCCAAGCTCCCAAGCTCCCAAGCTCCCAAGCTCCCACGCTCCCACGCTCCCAAGCTCCCAAGCTCCCACGCTCGGTACGCTCGATAAGTTTGAATTGAGCTAGCATTTTTAGATGTAGCAAAAATATTAGGAAATTTAGATTAAGGAGTGTAAAGGGTATGTTGCCGTATCGAGGCATCTCACGGCGAAAGCAACGCCAGCGTTGGTTGGCAGGTTTTTTAGGGATAGCCACTTTGCTGTTGCTGCTGTTGGCGCGATCGCCAGCCAGTGCTGCTATGCCCAAGCATTATACCGAATTGGAATTTCCTCCGCTACCGGAAATTCAAGTTCCCGAATATGCCCGCTACCAACTTGACAACGGTATGGTGGTATTTTTGCTGCAAGACCGGGAATTGCCTCTGGTGCAAGGCAAGGCATATTTTCATACAGGCAAACGTTTGGAACCTGAAGATAAAGTGGGGTTGGCTAGCCTCACCGCAGAAGTGATGCGTTCTGGTGGCACTGAAGAACATGCTGCCGATGAGTTAAACCAACTGCTGGCACAAAAAGCGGCGGCAGTGGAAACGTCAATGTCGAGAACCTACGGTCAAGCTACCTTTAATGCCCTCAGCGAGGATACAGAACTGGTCATGTCGCTGTTTGCGGAGGTGTTGCGACAGCCCGTTTTTGACCAGCAGAAGCTGGAACTTGCCAAAACCCAGAATCGGGGTCAGATTTCTCGCCGCAACGATGACCCCGGCGAGATTGCCAGTCGGGAGTTTCGCAAATTGGTTTACGGCGATCGCAGCCCCTATGCCCGCACGACGGAATATCATACGATTGATAATATCACCCGTGACGACTTGGTGGCCTTTTACCAGCAATACATCCATCCCAATAATGCCATCTTGGGGATTGTGGGAGATTTTGATATGACCAAAATGCGATCGCTGGTGGAGAAAACTTTCGCCGATTGGCAGCCCAAACCGGATTTGGATCTACCGCCGCTACCGGAAGTCGAACAAGCTCGCCAAAGCGGTGTTTTTACAGTGGATCGCCCCCAACTAACCCAAAGTTACGTTCGTTTGGGGCATTTGGGAGGTAAAATCAACAATCCCGATTTTCCAGCTCTTAGCGTTCTCAATCAAGTTCTCAATGGGTTCGGCGGTCGCTTGTTCGACCAAATTCGTTCCCAAAAAGGGTTAGCCTACTCGGTTTACGGTGTTTGGCAGCCCCGTTACGACTACCCCGGCTACTTTATTGCTGGCGGTCAAACCCAATCAAAAACCACGGTTCCTTTCATTCAAGCGATTCTGGAAGAACTCGAACGGGTGCGACAAGAACCCATTACCAGCGAAGAACTCAACCAAGCTCAAGAATCCACCCTCAACTCCTTTGTCTTCAACTTTGACAGCCCCGAGCAAATCCTATCGCGGCTCATGCGATACGAATACTACGACTATCCCCAAAACTTTATCTTCCAATATCGCGAAGCTGTGGAAAACACCACCATCGAACAGGTGCAGCAAGCTGCCCAAGAATACTTGCATCCCAACCGTTTGGTGACTCTGGTGGTGGGCAACACCGATACCATTGAGCCACCTTTGAGCAGTTTGGGCGAAAACGTGCAAGTGGAATCTTTGGATATTTCCATTCCAGAGCCGCAGAAGAGTTAAAAGAGGGGGAAGGTGGGGAAGAATCGTTTGCCATGCCCCCACGCTCCCATCCTCCTAACGCAACCAAGGCTCGCTAGCGCGATCCAACTCCTGAGTGTCTTCCGCGTCGAGCTGCCAACCCAAAGCTCCGGCATTTTGTTTGGCTTGCTCGGCGTTTTTGGCACCTGGAATGGGAATCGCCCCCCGGCTGACGAGCCAGTTTAACGCTACCTGGGCTGGAGTTTTTTGGTGTTTTTCGGCAAGCTGGCGCAAGCAATTGGTAACAGGTGAGATTTTTTGCAAGCCAGAGGGTTTGAATTTGGGGTCAATGCCGCGGGCACCGGTGGGTTTCTCTTGACCGGTGTATTTGCCGGTGAGTAAGCCTTGGGCAAGGGGGCTGTAGGCGATAATGGTAACGCCCAATTCTTGGGCTGTATCCCAAATGCCGTTGCTTTCAATTTTGCGGTGTAGTAGGGAATATTGTACTTGATTGCTGGCGAGGGGCACGCCGCGTTTTTGTAGCTGTTCGTGGGCTGCCCGCATTTCGCCGGCGGAGTAGTTGCTGACCCCCACGGCTTCGATACGCCCGTTTTTGACTTCTTCGGCTAAGGCATCCATGAGGGTTTCCTGGTTCATGAAGAAGGTGAAGGGCATGTGCACCTGATATAGGGGAATGCTGGATACTTGCAGGCGTTGCAGGCTTTCGGTGAGGGCGTCTGTTACGGCATTGCGGAAAATGCGCCAGGGAAAGGGAAAATATTTGGTCGCGATCGCTACGGGAATATCGCTTTCTCGGGCAAATTTCCCCACCAATTTTTCTGACTCGCCCAATCCATAAACTTCTGCAGTATCAAAGAGGGTAATACCTGCTTCTACAGAAGCTTGAAAGGCTTCTCGCACTTGGTTTTCGTTGTATTCTTTTCCGTAATCCCAAAATAAGGTATCTCCCCAAGACCAAGTGCCTACGCCCAGAGGCGTGACTTGCGGACCGTTATTTCCTAAAGATACTGTAGAAGGTACAGTCGATGTTGTATTCATTGATAGTATCAAACAGCTATTGACAATCCACCCTATAGAAATTTAGCAAAAAAAACGATTTCTGGCAGCGACGCCACCAGAAACCCATCGATGTTATTTTTTATCATCTTAAAAAGCAATCGTCGGGTGGGCATTGCCCACCCGACAAAAACTAATGAGTACAAGAGTTATCTTCTGTGGTTAACGTTTCATCTAAATATTGTTGCAACGCCATTTCCGGAGATTGTTCGGGAACGCCAGTAACCATTTCAATGCCCCTACTGGCGAGAAGCGTTTCCGCCTTTTTCCCCAATCCGCCAGCCAATACCACCGTAACCCCCTGGTCTGCCAGCCAATTGGGCAAAACGCCGGGTTCGTGGGGAGGTGGGGGTAGCATTTGCGAAGTTTGGACTTGTTTGGTTTCTGGATTCACTTGAAAAATAGCAAATTGCTCGCTATGTCCGAAATGGGGATCCAAAAGACCTTGGGTAACGGGGATTGCAACCTTCATAAATTCACCTCAACAAGTTTGATAGACTTTCTGGGTTTGAGATTGTTTTTGCATTTCTCGATTGACTTGCTGCCAAATATTACGCATGCTAGCGGCAGCTTCACCACTGTCAAATTCCACCACGCTCAACCCCTCCGTTTGAGCGGCGGTTACCGCTGGCGTGTAGGGCATGCGACCAACCACCGACAATCCCTGTGCGCGGGCATAGGTTTCGATTTTTTCAGTCAGTTCTAGATTTAAATCGAATTTATTGACATAAACCATGCCTGGCATTTGAAACCGCTGCAGCAGTTGCACCAGTCGCTGCAAATCGTGCAAGCCGCTGGGGGTGGGTTCGGTGACTACCAGGGCAAAATCCGCTCCTGTGAGGGATGCCATCACCGGGCAACCAATCCCGGGGGAACCGTCAGTAACAATGAGCGGGTAGTTTTGTTCGGTGGCGATGGTTTTGGCTTTTTGCCGCACTAGAGTGACCAATTTTCCGGAATTTTCCTCGGCGATGCCTAACTTAGCGTGCACCATGGGATTTTCTAGGCGGGTTTGGGAAAGATACCATTCGCCGTTCGCTGCCAAATCAAAGTCTACGGCTTCGCCGGGGCAAACCAGTTGGCAAACGCCGCATCCTTCGCAGGCGAGGGGATTGACTTGGTAGGTGCCGTTGTCGGTGGCGTAGATGGCGTCGAAACGACAGAATTGCTGGCATTTGCCGCAGCCGAGGCACAGTTCGGGGTTGATGCTGGCTCGTTTGCCACCCCGGAAGTCTTCGCGATACTGAATGGTCGGGGATAAAATTAAATGCAGGTCGGCGGCGTCTACGTCGCAGTCGGCTAAAACTGCTTGTTTGGCGAGGGTGGCGAAGGCTGCCACGGTGCTGGTTTTGCCGGTGCCGCCTTTACCGCTGATAACGACTAGTTCTTGCATAGTTCTCTGGTTGAACTGGTTTTCTGTAGGATTGTTTGGGCGATTTGGGTGAATAAATCCCGGTATTGGGGCAGGGTGTCTGCGGCGAGTTCCCCTCTGGTATAGGCGGTGGCGATCGCGCGATCGTTGGGAATTTCTCCCAATAAAGGAATATTTTCTTTTTGCAAGTAATCGTAAGTATTGCGATCGCCCCAACCGGCTCGATTGATAACCACGCCAAAATTAAGGTGCAACACCCGTGCCATTTCCACCACCAGTTGCAAGTCGTGCAAGCCAAAGGGGGTAGGTTCTGCTACCAATACCAGATAATCAACCTTCTGCAGGGTTTCGACCACGGGGCAGGATGTTCCTGGCGGTGCGTCTAAAATAGCGATACCATTTTCGGGAATGTGCTGTTTGACGGCTTGGATGGTGGGTGGTGTTTTCACCTGCTGGATATCTAATTGACCTTGCACGAATCTTATATTTCCTGCATGGCCGATTTCCACCGTACCAATTTCTTGGGGAACTTCTGCAATGGCGTTTTCCGGGCAAACCAAACGGCAGCCGCCACAGCTGTGGCACAGTTCGGGAAATACCAATACCTTTTTATTTACCACGGTGATGGCTTGAAATTGGCAGGTTTCGGCACATTTGCCGCAGCCGGTGCAGCGATTGATATCTACTTTGGGAACGGGAACGGTTACCCGTTGGCGGCGTTCGATGTGTGGGTGTAAAAATAAGTGACCGTTGGGTTCTTCTACGTCACAATCCAAATAGGTGACGGTGTGAGATTGTTTGGCTAAGCTGGCGGCGATGTTGGCGGCTACTGTGGTTTTTCCAGTGCCTCCTTTCCCTCCAGCAAAGCAAATAACGGCGTTTTCGGGAGTGACCATAGTGGTTCGGGTTTCCTGTCTGCTAGTTCAACGGGGATAGTTTTTGTTGTCGCAGGTGTTCGAGCGCTTCTCGGGGGGTAGCGTGGTTGCTGGCATAGGCTTTAACGCCAGCTGCGGTCAGGGTTTGGGCGGCTTTGGGTCCTAAATTTCCGCAAATTACTGCTTGAGCACCTTGTTGCACGACGGTGGTGGCTGACTGCACGCCAGCTCCCCCGGGTTGTTTGGCACCTGGATTGGCGATCGCTTGGCTGGTTTCGGTTTCGGTATCCACCAGCAAAAAATACGCACAGCGACCAAAACGCGGGTCAATGGCAGCATCTAAATTTTCACCGGTGCAACTAATAGCTACTTTCACAACTGGAACTCCTGGTGCGAACGATTATCATTTTTGCTTCATAACTTTATGGTAATCAAGTTTTGTCATTTTGTGTATAAAATTTGCCTTAAATCTTGGAACTCGTTTGCGGTACTCTATCGTCGAACGGTCATTGTGTAGGTTTTGATGGGAATGGGTTTCGGTATGTTTTTGATTGCGATCGCAGGTCCGCCGGCTACAGGAAAAAGCTACCTCGCCCAGTTACTTGGGAAGAAATACGAACTTCCTTATTTTGGCAAGGATACGTTTAAGGAAATGATGTTTGACGAGTATGGTCAACTCCCAGATTGGCAAACCTCCCGTTTTTTCAGCCATACCAGCATCGAAACCCTCAAAATTATTAGCCGACGCTTGGTTCGTTGTGGCATTGCTCACATTGTGGAAGCCAACTTCAAACCGCAATCTGACAGTTTGTACTTGCAAGAACTCCAGCGCGACTTTGATGTGGATATCGTACAAGTACAGATGCAATGCGACGGAGATATCTTGACCCAACGGTTTTTAGCTAGGGCAGAATCCGGCGAGATGCACCCCGGGCATCAGGGATTGCAGTTTTTTGACAACATTAAAGATGTGCTAGCTCAGGGGGCGTTGGAACCGTTGCAAGTTCCCTCACAAGTTATTGCGATCGATACCACTGATTTGCACGGGATCGACTATTCCCCAGTGTTTGCAGCGGTGGAAAAGCGTTTGCATTTTAAAAATACGAGTGATTTTAGGGCTTGACAAAAGCCGCCAAAAGTTTTATCACTGTATATGTGATGATGGGAAAGGTGTGCGCGCATATATATACCGGCAGGCAAAATTGCAAATCGCGGTTACCTAAAAGATATACCTTCTGAGTTTTTAAAAATTTTTGGGAAAGGGTTGGGCAGATGGGAGAGACCTGTGATACCAAATCCAACATAGGGAAACCACAATCTTTCTGTAGGGGAAACTCCCCGTAATTGCTTTCTTGTAGGGGTAGGCACGGGGGCACTACCCCTAGGGTAGGCACGGGGGCACTACCCCTACATTTTTGTGGGTGTATGTACGTCGGATTTCGTATGAATCCCAAACTGCTTTGGTCTTCATAGATGTCTCCAGAACCAACGGGGATGCCCCAACGTACCTGTTTTTCTCCTTTTACAGGATTTACATGATAAGTATCGACTGGTTCCCCATCGTCTATCTTTCCCCAGGTGGCATTGGTGGAACTTAAGGTAAAGGTACATACCGAGGGTGGCATAAAAGGCAGCAAATGTAGTTAGAACTATGGTAGAAGTCGCGATCGCTGTGGCTTGGTAAGACATGACAAAAGTTCTCCTTGAAACAATCCAAAATTAGATGTTCTGAGGTATCTTGACAGCATTTTCAAATAAAAACCGATAACTTTTAAACATTGTGAAGGTCGTTATTTGTACGCGATCGCTAGTATATTTCTCCTACAGACCAATAAAACTTTTCTGGTTTACTGTATTTGTATGCAAAAAAAACTACCCTCTTTTTTCTTAGCTCACTTCTCAAAATTATGCTACCATTTACCGTAGTTCTACCAAATTCGATATACATAAACCCACAAAACGGTAGGGGTAGGCATGGGGGCGCTACCCCTACAAAAGGGACCCACAGCGGGGGTTGCCCCAAAAAAAAATTGTGGTTTTTCCATGTCGGATTTGGTATTATCCTATTCCTGACGGCAAGGGAGTTTGTCTTCTTTACAATCGATTGATTCGCATGGAAGCAACTCGTGTAGATGCGATCGAAAAACCAATAATAGAGATGTAACACATTCTAATTTTAAAGAGGCAATCAAGCTGTATCAAGAATATGCGAGGGAATTTCCAATACTTTTGCCCCAGATTGTAACCTCTATAACAACAAGACAATTGGTGAAGCAATTAAAATAATTGTATATCAGCTCAACTGCTACACCTGAACGACACTATTTGAAAAATCTCGACGAGTCTTTATCATGCTATGGCTGGTTTTTGTTTTGCTAGCTGCTATTTTTGCTCCCCTGCAAGATCTGGTTAGCAAACGTGCCCTGGAAAAAATTGGCGATGAATACATTATTACTTGGTCTTCGCGTTTTTTCGCCTTGCCCTTCTTTATTCCTTTGTTATTCGACCAAATTTCTAAAGAAGTTCCTACTTGGAATGCTTTCTTTATAGGTGCGATCGCGATTGTATTATTTTTACAGATTATCTCCAATATATTTTATTTCCGTGCCATTAAATCTTCCGATTTATCTATCACAGTTCCTCTCATCTCTTTTACGCCTTTATTTGTATTAGTAACTTCGCCTTTTCTGCTAAAAGAATTTCCCGGTTGGTGGGATATTTTAGGAATAGGTTTCGTAGTCGGTGGCTCTTATATTTTAAAACTGAAAAATCAGGAGGAGAGTTATTTAGCTCCTCTACGGTCGTTATTTTTGGAAAATGCTCCTCGCTTAATGTTGGCCGTTGCCTTTATTTGGAGTTTGATTTCTACCTTGAACAAACTGGGTATCGAAAAATCTTCTCCTATTTTTTGGGCAGCTTTAACTTCTACTGTATTGGCAACAGCAATGACGCCAGTTATGCTGTATCAATCTCGGGATAATTTAAAATTTATCCCTGAAAATATCTTTTATCTTTTCATAATTGGGATTTTACAGGGATTGACCATGTTGTGTTTTATGAAAGCGGTAAAATTAACCTTGGTAGCACAGGCAGTATCGGTAAAAAGAACCAGTATTTTATTTTCAGCTTTATTGGGACATTTATTTTTACAAGAACCAGGAATGCAACAAAGAATGACAGGGGCAGTTGTTATGTTGGTAGGGGTTGTTATTATTACCCTATTCTAGGATGTTTTGTTCGTATATCTATTCTCTATTATCCATGGAAAGAAGTAATTACGTTGACTCGCTTTCGGAATTATCACTGTCGTCTACATCTATTCCCCATTCCCGCAATTCTTGAATGAATTTTTCAAGTTTTGCATAGACACGATATCGTTTTTCTTCGGTTACGTTAGCATCGGAATTAAAAAATTGAACTTCTTGATAGATAATTGTTAAAAACTCTAATATTAGGTAATAGCTCGTTATAGATAGTTTCATACTTGTCTATTCTTCGGTTTGATTTGTACGAAAGAAATTTCGGATAGAATCCATTCCTTTTTCGGCTTCTGCTTGAGGTGGTTTTTTCAAGATATTTCCCTCGATGCTTAATTCAGTTGTTGGTAGTAAAGCAAATGATTCTGGAAGCTCTTCTAATTGATTTCCAGATAATTTCAATTGACAGAGACGGTAAAGCCGGTGAATAGAGTTGTCGATTTTTCGTATTTGGTTGTTATCCAAATTTAAGTCTACGAGATTCGCCAAACGAGTGAGAGACTCTGGAAACTCTTTGATATGGTTGCAAGATAAATTCAATTTGGTCAGCTTGGAAAGTCGGTTAATAGAGTCGGGAATTTTTTGAATTTGATTGTTGTGTAAATATAATTCAGATAGGCAAGACAGACGAGTTACGGGTTCTGGAAACCAAGTAAATTGATTTTTGGATAGGTATAACTGGCAGAGATTGCTCATGTAAGCAATAGATTTCGGTACTTCTACTAAGTAATTTCCGGATAAATTTAATTGCTCGATTGATAACATCCAAGTAATGCCTTTGGGGAATTTTGTTAGTTGGTTTTGCGATAAATCCAAATCCTGAAGATGAATTAAGTAATAAATTGAATCTGGTATTTTGGAAATTTGATTTTTTGACAAGTTGAGTTTTGTAAGATTGTACAAAGATGCGATCGCTTCGGGAATTTCTGTAATTCGATTGCCACTCAAATCTAGTTCTTGCAGCCACACGAGGTCAAATATCTCTGGCGGTATTTTATTTAAATGGCAATCCCTTAGATTTAATTCTGTAAATCGATTTTTTTTGACCAATTTAATTCTGTTTTGCACGCAATCTCTATTTCTTGATAAAAAATTATCAATCTTTTGCAAAACCCAAATCAAGAATTTTATGACAGGAGACTGTACTGGATACATAAGCAAGAATTAATATGGCTCTTGGGCAGATTTTGCTTATCTATAAATCCATTATAAGCGAGAAACTCCTCGATCGCAGCTGTCTCTCAGTTTCTTCATTTTCAGGAAAACCAACAAACACTCTCTATTGTAGCTTTCTATTGTAGCGATGTCATATCAGGATATTCAACTATTTTTTAACAGTTGATTTGAGCAATACACAATAGAAACAAGGATGTCAAGCTTTTTGTTACATTTTGGTACTACCAAGCAGATCTAAAAATTTCATCAAGGTCTTTTTTCGGGGCGATCGCGAAGCGGCGAACACTCACTCTCAAGGGGAAGTTAAGTTATATAAATAGCAGGGAAACTAGCAATACTCCCAATATGCCGCAGCCATAGGAGATACTTGGGTAATTTGGGAACATTTCTGGTAGATAGCGTTGACAGGAAAAAGCGAACATTTTAGAATATTTTTATGTAATAATGAGGGCTTTGTGCGCTTATATACCTTGTTCCAGGTAAAATTGGCAGTGGCTACGCCTGCCAGACACCATCGCACTTTGATAAAAAACAGAGAGTTCGTTAGTAAAAAGAATAGTTAAATTGCCGCGATCGCTGGTATTCTAAAAATAGATGGATTGGGAGTTAGCGTAGTAGACAAACATGAATTATTTAGGGTCGGGTAATAATAATTTCGTTCCCGCAGACTATGAAGATTTATTAAACAACCTTCTCCAGTACGTTCAAAATCACAATCCCTTCAATGAATTGCGATCGCAAAGCAATCGCATTATTGTGAAATTGGATGATGCTGCCTACCAAATTTCCCAGCAGTCGAACGCAGATCCCATTTTCGGAAGTACCAGAGGTCGCTCTGCTACCCTTAATTTTACGCCAAATTTGGAAGAACAATTCCCCCAACAAATTCGGCAGATTCGCGATGCCTTGAGGCAGCATTTTCATGACCGTTTGAATGCCGTTGACGGGTTCGATTTAGCAAAATTTATCAACCCGCTACCGCAAGGGCAATCTAACCATCTTGATTTTACCTATAATTTTCCCAACGTGCAATCGGTTCCCACCGCTGGATTGGAAACGCGAGAAAACGACGTGGGAAGCAACTCGCTTTTGAAATTCCATAAATTGACCATTTCTGTCAACCAAATTGACCGATTTCAGGAACAGATGAAGCAGGGATTGGAAAATTATTTGGAAGAGCAACTGGAAGGGGAAGAACTGGAAGATGCTAGAGATGCTTTAGATAATTCCATCGAAGAACCAACTTCTAATTTTTATCGGTTGCAGCGGATTGTGGATACGGAGTCGTTGGGGAAACTGAAAAGAGAAGCCAAAATTTGCTATTTGGAATATTTGCAGGAAAACATCGATCCACAATCATATCCCGATGTGGTGTATTTACAGGATTTGATTCGGCGGTTGAGAGCAATGGAGGAATATATTAACGATCCGGAGAAAACCGAGAGCGATTATGAAGTTAGCTATTGCGACGAAACAATTAACTATAAGGATTGGTTTTCCCGTTCGGAATCGCTGGATGCTCTGCCAATTATTCCTATTTTATCAGATAGTTTGGGGGAAACAACCAGTCAAGATGGGACGAAACGAACGTTTACATTTGGTTTAAAAATTAAATTTGGCAATCCCGTTCAGGCTCGTGGTGGTGAGGATGTTTTCCAATATTACCTCAATATTATCGATCCTAGCAATTGGGAGGCTAATTTACAAGAAAGCGATCGCGAAACCTTGGCGAGGAAAATTTTGCGACTTTTGTTTCTCTACTATTTTGTATTTGCCACCAATAGCAATCCCACAGCAAAAGACTACAGAATTAACTCGGAACTTGAATACGAAGTTGGTCGTCGATTTGACGAAACGATACGAGAAGTTTTTCAAAGCAATGATGAGGAACGCAAAAAATCGATCCTTCGGGGATTTGTACGGGGATTGGAAAAATACAAAGTTGCCGAGAAAATCAAAAGGCTCAGAAATTTACTGCAGCGTTTGCTCAAACGAAAAGAAATCTTCAGCAATAGATACTTTAACAAAGAAATTGGCGTTCGGCGAGGAATTTTACAAGACGATTCCGAAAATCTAGCCGAAGGTTCTCTGTTTAAGGATGTTGTCAGTGAAAATCCGAAGAAGTGCCTTCGCTATATTACAGTTCAAGACGTTCATCCGTCGGGAATGACATTTTGCCAGCTTCCCGTTACTTTTAAGTTTGAAGATGTTCGTTACTACCAGACTTCCCAGGAAGAAACCTTCAATCTGGCGTATAGCAATATTAATCAGGTTCATGCCGTTCCCATCCTGATTCCTCCTAATAGCGATTCTAGCAGAACAACGAGCAAAAACCATTTAGCGCAAACCCACCTAGTGGTCTTTCCCTATAACAACCGCCGTTTGGATGCCAATGCCTGTACGAAGAGCCAGCAATTTATCTATCGTTTTGCGATGTCGCTGCTATTTTATATAACATTGCGCGTTCTATTGGATGAATTTGATAAAATCAAAAAACATCTCTTTATCCCGATGTTACGGTTTCACGAAGGAGACGAGCAAAATCCATCTCCATCGGAAGAATTTATGGCGGATTTATCCAAAGTCACTGCTCATTTATTGAACCAGCGATATCGGTCAAATTCTCAAGGAATTCGGATTCGGGATATAAACTCTTTCAAACTAAGAAATGCATTTGCTTCCCTGTATTCGGTATTGCCACAAACCTTTCAATTGCAACCATCTTCCCACCGCCAAGATTCCCCTTTGGATAAATTGGCATTGGTGGTGGTATCGAGTTTGGAAAGCGATGGGTTACGTAGCAATCGCGATCGCGATTTGGGAATTTATACGCTCTTTGGAGAAGCCATTGGCATTACCAACCAACAGGGAGACATTCAAATTAAAATGCTGAGAACCTTTTCCCAAAATTATTCCAAGCAGGAATTATACCGAGAACCTTCCATTCTCGGCGATGTCGTTCAAAATCTTTACAAGAAAGGCTACCGTCACATTCTATATATTGCACAAGCTCCCTATAGCAACAATCTCAACTTAACGCAGGTTCGGGAAGAAACGCAATTTTATTTTATGTCGCCGCAGTTGATTGCGTTCCTCATGCGAGATTTCGAGGATATTTATATTTATCCGATTTTCTTTAATAAATACTACGTTCGTAAATCCCAGGGATTACACTCGACTTCCTACTCTCTCCAGGATACCAGAAATCTTTTCAACCTTGTAAAAGACCCCAGCCAGCAGGTGGTGGTATTTTTTAATCTTTTTAATGGCATTACCGTAGGAAAGTCAGATGAGAGATTTTATAATGGCGTTATGTCTTATTCTACTCTCTTGAATATTTATCCCGAAGTTCTCAGCGATCGCAGTATTCGAGAAGGTTTGATTTACAATGGTTCCCTCAAACAGGATATTCTGCGATATTTGACCCTGTATCACTTTTTCCGACTGGAAAGAACGCAAAAACAGCCGAAATTAAAACTAGACCCCTACGAACATATTATCGGCGATGAGTCGTTGCGGAAAAATTCCCTATTTTATCACATGGATGGACGTACTTTGTTCAACAATCTGGCCTTTTTAACCGAAGTCAACTCGATTTTGTATCCCCAAGTTCGCCGCCAGGAGGAAAATAGCTAAAATGATTGCTGAAGATTTAGGACGTTTGTTTGAAGTTGGGTTTAATATTGGTATTATAACCGCGATCGCGCAAGACGAGATCGAAAACAACTTTGGCAATTTATACCAGCGGGAGTTGCAAAAGTTGGAATTTCCCCGCATGGTGAAACGTATTTGTAGCAAATCCCATGTCATCGATCCAGGCGATCGCGATAAAATTGAAACTTGGGGATTGTTTTTGCTGCAAAAAGGCTGGTTATCGGGATTGAACTTTTTCCGGGAATATTGGCAATCTTTGGGGGAAAATACCAAAACAAATGTCAGAAAAATCAAAATTCTCTACCATCAATGTTCTTTTGCTAGGGAAAACAGTCTGGGTTTGTATGAAAAAGACGAATACCAGGAAGTTAGCGACTGGTTGTCTCAGTTGGGGGATGGATTTACTAGCAAACGAGATAAATATTTTCGGCAATACATGCAAAAAGGGGAGTTTCTCAAAGCCGATACGCTGATTTTGCTGCGATACCGGCGGCAACTGAGAATTTTGGCGGTAGATTTATCGGTTTTTTCTGTAAAACAAGCGGAAGATTTGCTCAATCTGAAGGATGAAACCCTGGAAACTCACCGTCGTTTGCTGCAAGGGGAGATAAACTATCTCAAATCCAAAAGTGTGTTTGCCAAGCTGCGACTGGATACTGGCGGGGATGGCAATCTGGATTTTGAATTTCCCGAGAATTTGAAGCGATATTTTACGGCGTTTAAACGCCAGGATAAAGAAAGTACCAAGTTAATTCAAGCGGGAAGTTATGCCTATAGCTTCTATCAATTTTTGCAGGAAAACCAGCTAGCTGACGAAGATATACTAATTCATGTGGTAGGATACAGCGATCGCTCTCTGAATAGTATGTCTCTCCATCCCCAATATCCGCAACATCTCAATTTACTACAAACCTGCCATCACATTTACACCCACGAACCGCGAGACGAGGAAATTCATACGGCTAGGAAAAAGCTATTGCAAACAATTCGCCGCAATGTTGCCAGCAGTTTTCAAGATGGCAAAACATTTCTGGAAAAGTTAACCCAAATTCAGCCAAATCGCGTCAATGTCATTTCTCCCCACCGCGAGACTCTAGAAGATTTTCAGTCTACTCAAGAATTGCGATCGCCTCATGCCGAAAAAGTCAAGCAAGAACTCAATTCCGATAACACATTTCTCTTTTTAACGGGAAATCCGGGAATTGGCAAAACCACCGCCATTGTAGAATTTCTCAAATCCCACATTGATGAAGGGTTTCTGTTTTTCTATGTCAGTCCTCGCAAACAAGTCAATCTGGATATTATCGAAAAATTCAAAGATTCGCAAACAGGAGAACTGTGCGACGATCGCTTGTTTTGCATGACCACAAATGCCACATTTTTAGATGAATATAACAACAAAAAAGTAGTAAAATATGTTTCCCGAAAATATAACGGCGAATTTGCCAGCCACGGCATTCAATTTATTCCTTTTGAGGATTCGCCACCTTCCCGTTCGTCTTCCGTACGTTCGGTCAAACGAATTAGCGATCGCAAATTAGCCAGTGCTAAAAATCGCAAACCCGGCGTTTTGTCAACCCTTTGCGAAGGCATTTACAATGCTATTAACGATCCAATTTCCAATGCGGTGGTGGCAACGGCTTGCATTCAATCGTTAAGAATTACGAATTCCGATCGCAATACTCTCAACCATTTTGAAACCATTTTTAAAGGATTTTACAATAGCAGGGATGGCAACGTCAATTTTTCCAAAATGCGATCGCTATCGTGTCGCATCAAACATTTATTTATCGCCATCGATGAAATTACGGGAGACAATAGCGGGGTGGAATTTCTCCATGGCATTCAAAAAATTATCCAACAATACAAACTGACCCATCCCGACTCGGGGTTTAACGTTAAATTAATTGTCGCCGATGCCTCTATTGTAGAAGGGAATGCCATCCGACAACATCTTAGCGATACAGCGCCAGAACCGGATAAGATTTTTATACGTCGAGTTCGCGATTTGGCATTGGATGCAGGTATATCCTGTCAGCCGTTTCAATTTAAAAAGTACGATGCGATCGCGATTAACGTCAACTCCTATCCCGCCAAACGCCTGGCAATCACCTACAAAGCATTTGTCGAGTCGGTTCGATTTCACCAAGACCGTTTGGACCAGCCACAGGAAAAACTACCCCAAGTCGTTGGCAAGCATATCTTAGCAGATTTAAATGAATTGCGCCACAGCAGCGACAGCGGTCAAGTTTTGGTATATATCCAAGACAAACGGCGATTGCAGGATTTGATAGCAGCCATTCAAAAACAAGAGGCATTTGAAAGGCACGAAGATTATTTGGAGGTTCACGCAAATCTTTCCGATGGAGAACGACAGCAAATTCAGCAATATCGGGATAAGGTTAAGGTGGTGTTTATGACCTCTTCCGCCAGCCGGGGGTTATCTTTTCCTAAGGCGCAGCATGTTTTGGTGGAAGTTCCCCAATTTGAAGTGGAAAGCAATTTAATGGAGATTGTCCAGGTAATTTATCGCTGTCGGGGAGAGTTTTGGGAAGGGGGAGAACGGCAGAGTTTGGATAATGCGGATAAGGCACTAACGTTCTATTTGTGCGATCGCGCGGTTTATCATGGCGATGATGAAAGCTACGATTTATCTATTCAAGAAAGTTTGCTCGGTTTGTACAATTTATTGGTTATTCTCAAAACGGCGATAATGACGCGGATTCGCGGATACGGAAAAATTGGACGGCATTATTTTATGATGATTCCCATTGGGGAAAAGTCGGTGTTTACTTCCGGTCAGAGTTTGACGGGTCAACTGGCGACCCTGGTTCGAGATTTGTGCAAGGAAGCCAGACGCGATCGCAAGAATACTACGGTCAAGGAGATAGCGGAAAATTTGCAAAATCTTCTCAGCCGTGGGGAGTTTTTGCTGACATCTAATTCTCGCGACCGGGAAAACAATTCCTATTTGCAATTGATAGAGATTTTCAATAAAGAATTTGCCGAACGCTGCCATACCTTGGATGGATTGTTGGATATTTCCCAGGTAGAACTGGGTCACGTTTGCGGCAGTTTGCTATTGGTTCCTATTAGCCAACAAACGTTGCGGGAAAGCTATGAAATGCGATTGCAAGAAATCGAACGCCATGCCAGGTCGGATATTTTAAAGAAAATGATAGCCATTCGCAAAAGTGCGGACTATCCTGCGAATTTAAAAACCTTGGTCAATCGAGGAATCGATTTGATTGGCGAACTCATAGACCCCCAAGAGTACACCCAGCGACTCCAACAAAAGAGTTCCTGGTCCGACCAATATTATGCCATTCCTTTGTTTGCTTTTCTCGTGGGGGATATTATCCGCGATTATTTTGCCAGCGAACAAAAGGAACCGGAAAAACAAAGCTTTTACGAAATTTTGAACCACTATATCCGCCAACTCTATCCCTGCGACCAGGTGTTACCAATTGGTACTCGCTATCGGGATTTTCCTTTTCTTATTTTTCGCAGTTACAGTTTACAACAAATGCGATCGCAATGCTTCCGCGATCGCTATCTCCTCACTTCCAACGAATTGAATATCCTCAATTTAATTTTAGGCATAGATAATTGAGAAAATGCTAAACTTGATTTAGAAGCTAGTAGAGATATGTCATGCGAACAAGAGACAAAAGTCGGGGAAAGAATCCCTAGAGAGTAAATGGGGGAGGGAATTGATGCCGAAGGAATTGATTTCACACCAAATCCAATATACATAAACCCGAAAAATATAGGGGTAGCACCCTCGTACCTACCCCCTACAAAAGGAACCTACAGCGGGGGGTTGCCCTTCCAAAAAAATTGTAGTTTTTCTAGGTCGGATTTGGTATTATACCTGACAAGCCAATACCAAATTGTTTTTCTCAGTTTTTCTACCGTGCTTTTCAGCAATTATACGATCGGTTTAATTTCATGAAAAAAACTAAAATTTTCGGCATCAAACAACAAACCAAACCTATACAAGCAAACGAAAGAATAATTTTACAATTGAAATTCTAGCAAGGAAGTTTACCGACTAGGGGCGTTTCATGAAGCACCCCTACCGCTAAAAATAACTGAGATAAATTCTCATTAAGAATACGGATTTGCGTTTTTTGAGCCTTTGGGGTACAATCTAAAAAGGATTTAAATTTGATATTTTGGGTCTACAGTGTCTAAAATATTCTATCTTCCGGTTGTAGTGCCTCCAAATCCCATCAATTCCTTAACTCAAACGCGATTGCTTTTCTGAAATTCTGCCAGTGTTTCCAGAAATTTGTCATCCCCTTCCCTGGTGGAGCCTGACAAGAGAACTGTTATGTAGTGATTCCCTGCGCCATATCCCAATTTCAAATGCAAACCGTGACCGTCTGTGAAATAATAAGCGATCGTTCGCTGCGATCGAGATAGTAACATCGTGTGGGAAATCGTTGTATTTAATGGAATATCGTTGCTTGCCTTACCAACCAGTCTTCTATCCTTATTCCTTTGGTTGGGATTGTGGTTCTGGCGAGGTAATTTTTGGCGGTTGGATTGGCAAATCGAAAAGGAACCGAGAGCAAATAGACCCTTATTTTCCTATCCCCCCATTTGTGCGGTTATTCCAGCGCGTAACGAAGCCGCTACCTTACCGCAAACCTTGCGATCGCTTTGCCAACAAGACTATCCTGGTCCTTTTACCATTATCATTGTAGACGATGGCAGTACCGACGGCACCGCCGACGCTGCCAGGTCGCTGCTGGAACAAATACCATCACCACCCCCGGTAAAAATTATAACTGCCAACCCCCTACCTGCTGGTTGGACTGGAAAACTCTGGGCGTTGCAACAGGGAATCGATACCGCCGAAACCCAAACCCCAACCCCCGAATATTTTCTCCTCACCGATGCCGATATCCAACACGATGCGGCGAGTTTGCGGCGTTTGGTAGCCAAAGCCAAAGGGGAAAACCTGGATTTGCTTTCGGTGATGGTAAAATTGCGGTGCAAAAGTTTTTGGGAACGCTTGCTCATCCCCGCTTTTGTGTTCTTTTTCCAAAAAATCTATCCCTTTGCCTGGGTCAATCATCCCAATCGTTCCACCGCCGCTGCTGCTGGGGGATGTAGTTTGTTACGTCGGCAAGCTTACCACCGCATTGGCAAACTGGCAGCCATTCGCCAGGCATTGATTGACGATTGCTCTCTAGCCAAGGTAGTTAAAGATAGCAGCCAACCATCGTCAGGCATTTGGTTGGGGTTAAGTACTTCCACCCATAGTTTGCGGGTTTATTCATCCCTCGCCGATATTTGGCATATGGTAGCACGGACGGCATTTGCTCAATTAAATTATTCTCCGTGGTTGCTGCTGGGAACCATAGCAGGAATGTTACTGGTTTATATCGTACCCGTGGCTGCCATAGTTTGGGGAATATGGCTGCAGAACTGGCAGGTAGCGGTTACCGGCTTGGTCACCTGGCTGCTGATGGCAAAGTTGTACTATCCCACAGTACGATTTTACCAACAATTGCCGATTTGGTCTTTTGCCCTCCCCGCGATCGCATTTTTCTATACACTAATGACCTTAGATTCGGCATGGCGTCACTGGCGAGGCAAAGGGGGGTGGTGGAAAGGTCGCGTTTACCGGCAAACTTCCCAATAAATGCAACTTTCTCCTACTTCCCATCCCACAAATCAGCCATCACTTCTGCCAAAACCCGCAACCCCCGTTGCGAACCGCGCATCAGCCGCCACGCTGCTACTGGATTTCTCAATAAACCCGCCGCCAGGGGAAAAGGTTGCAGGGAACCATTTTCGTTGAAAGCCGCTGTTAGGTCTGGTAAATCCCCACGGCAATCGTCGCTGATGACCCGCAACATGGCGAGTTGCATGTTTCTTGTCGCTAGTAGCTGCAAAACCATGCCGGCTTCCATATCCACCACATCGCAACCATAGCGTTGGTGAAGTTGCTGTTTTGCCGCTGCTTGGGAAATAACGCGATGGCTGGTAAAAACACCAACCACATCTGGTGGCGGCGAGAGGCGATGTTGCAGCCAACTGGTTATCTGGCGGTGGAAAGATAGCTGCCGGTTATCGGCGAAACCGCAAATACAGTCACCACCCAACACTACGTCGCCAATGGAATATTTTGTGGAAAGACTGCCTGCCAATCCCACCAGCAAAACGCGCAACGGTTGATTTGGTGAGGGATGCGGCGGTGGCTGCCAAGTTTTTAAAAACGTTTTTACCCCAGTTGGCGTGGCGGGAATGGAAACCAATCTCGGTTGGCGGTGGGGAGGGAGGCGACGCCAGGCGGTTTTGACGGCACTGGTTTCTATCCCTTGCGGTACCAAAATAAGATCGATGCCAGACAAATTTCTATATCGGAAGTCTTAAATCTCAATTTCTACCAAGGCGTGCTTTGGCTGCTTGCACACCGGTATATATATGCGCGCGCGCCTTCCCCATCTTGACATACCTTCAGTTTAAAATTTTTTGGACTTCTTGTCAAGACCTGAGGAGAAATTTTGTTAAAGGCAGCAATTTTGGATTTATATAGAGATTCATATAGAAGGAAGATATCCCTTGTACTGCTTTCATTTGGGCACATGGCAGGGTGTGGTTGCTCAAGCCACCAGCCAGACTTTGGATTGCTTCTGCTTGGATATTTTCTGCAAAGGTGAGTTGATAATCTGCCGTTTTCCTCCTAGTGTCTGCCCGCCACTGTAGGGCAATTCTTTTGCTAAAATTTTAAAGTTATAGAGTTTGCAACTCCCGTAAAAATTTCTTCACGCCAATTTTGCGATCGCGCAATTTTTCTACCAAATTGCGAAACGCTTCTAGCGTATTCACCTGCATTTTCTCCTCTTCCAAAACCTGAGAAATAAAATCCCAGCGTTGGCGTTGGGCGCGCCGGTATTCCGTTACGATTTTCCCTTCTTCGCTGTTGCGCATTTGACGCACTTCGGCTTTTAAATTTTCGTATTGTACTTGCAACAGAAGATTGTCTTCTTCCAACTGCTCGCACTGCCGTTTCACTTCGCTTTCCGAAGAACTTTCCACCGTAATTTTTTCTCCCGCTTCGTATTTGCGTTCCAATTCCAACAACCGCGCCAAATCCCTTTGCTGGTAAGCACTATTCACTTCTTTCATAATCTCAGAATAGTGTTTTTGCACCTCATCGTCGGTTACTTTATCGGGATGAAACACTTCCGCAAGACGGAGAAAGGTTTGGCGAATTTGTCGGGAAGTTTCTGGGGATTGGCTTTCTTGAGATTCGTTGTTTTCTGAGGAAAAATCTTCTGCGGAAAAATGGTGGTGCCCATCGCGATCGCCGCTGGTGGTTTCTTCAAACTGTTGTTCGTACATTTGCTGCATGGCTTCCGCTGCCTCATCATCGAGAAAGGGAAATTTTTCTTGCACGAAGGTTTGAATGAGTTCTTGACGGCTCATGCGAGGAGAAATCAAACCGCTCAGTTGTAGCCGCCGGTACCACTTTTGTACTTCTTTGCTTTCCCAATCCCCCATATCTTCACTGGATAAAATTTCCTCAAAGAACTGGTGGAGTTCTTCATCCAAATTTCTCCATTTTGCGTGAATGTTTGCACCCCGCTGCAGCATTTCCGAGCGAATGTCATGGGCTTGATTGAGAAAGTTTTGCAGCTCGCTTTTCTTGCGTTGAATTTGTTTGAGCAGCCACTGGCGTTGTTCGTTGAGATTTTGAAACTGTTGGTGGTAGGAAGAAGGCGCTAGCGAATTGCTATCGGCGTCTGGGTTGAGTTTCTGCTTTTTTCGGGATGGGCGGCTAGAAGGTGACATAAAGAGAACCATCCAAATCGATACGGCGATAGGGTTTGTGTTCTAATTTTCAATTGGTTGCTATTTTTTGTCAAGGAAGAATACGGCTCGTTGAGCGTTGGTGCGACGAATTGATACCAAAAAAGAGTTTGGTTCGGGTGGGGGAAACAATGATAGGATAATTTTTATTTGTAGAATCCATAAAGTGCCTTTCCCCTCGCCTTTTTGGGAGAATTCGCAAACCAATCACAACTGCACAAACGGCAAATCTTCTATGGCAAAACCTTCGTTTCGCGATCGTTTCAATCTCTCTTGGTGGTCCATTCGTCATTCCTGGCTGAGCGTCAGTGTGTGGCTGGCGGTAGCGGTAGCTGGGGTATTGGCGTTTGGTTCTTTAAAATATGCTTTGCTACCGGAAATTAGCTTTCCCGTGACGGTAGTTCGCGCTCAAGCTGCCTTGGAAACGGCTCTCGCCACGGAGTCGCAGCTTACTTCCCCTTTGGAAACCCAACTCGCTGCCATCGAGGGTCTCAAGGAAATGCGTTCCTCTACCTATCCCGGTAGAACCACCATCAGTTTAGCATTTCGCGGTGGCACGAACCTCACTTCGGCCAGCGATCGCGTTGAGGAGCGATTGTCAGGGGTTTCTAACTTACCCCCCAATACCTCCTACGAAGTGGTTCCCTTTGACCTCAACGAATCGGCAGTGGCTAGCTACGCCATCAACAGCAACAGCTACAAATTGCAAGAACTAGCAGAAATTGCTAGAGAACGCGTTATACCGCCTTTAGAATCCCTTCCTGGCGTTCGTCGGGTGGACCTTTTGGGAACTCTTACTGCTGCGGCAGCATCCGACAAGCAGCCTACCCTCGTCCGCTTCAACCGGGAAAATGCTTTGGCGTTTCGCGCTATCAAATCGGCTGAAGCCAACACCTTAGAAATTATCGCGCAAGTGGAACGGGAAGTCAAACGCTTGCAAGAAGAACTCCCGCAAGTACAGCTTTCGCCAGCAGCAACGGAAGCCAAGTTTATCCGCGAATCCATTCAAGCCACCATCGATGCGTTGGCGGTAGCTATTCTCTTATCGGTGTTGGTGATTTGGGGATTTTTGCGCAACTGGCGCGCCACGTTGCTCAGTGCTTTAGCCATTCCCACGTCGCTGCTGGCTACGTTTGTGGTGATGGCAATTTTTGGTTTTGAGTTGGAAGTAATTACGCTGCTGGCTTTGGCTTTGGTGATTGGTATTTTGGTTGACGATGCTATTGTGGAAGTTGAGAATATCAGCCGCCACATGGAAAATTCAGAAAGTGCAAAACAAGCGACTTTTACCGCTACCCAAGAAATTGGGGTGACAGTTTCGGCAGCTACGCTGACGATTGTAGCCGTGTTTCTGCCTATTGGGTTTATGGGAGGTGTTTTGGGTCAGTTTTTCAAGCCGTTTGGAATTACGGTTTCGGCGGCGGTGTTGGCTTCCCTGTTGGTGGCACGTACGTTGCTACCGCCTCTGGCAGCCAAATGGTTGCCCCTACAATCCCCCAACCCGCAAACCAGTCGCACTTGGGAACGCTTTCGCGATCGCTATGCCAGTTGGTTGAAGTGGTCGCTGCGTCACCGCCGTACGATTCTTATTCTAGCGATCGCAAGTTTTTTGGCGGGGTTGGCACTGATTCCCCTGATTCCCAAAGGATTTATCCCCCAATTGGACCGCGGTGCGTTTTATGTCACCTACGAAACTTCCCTGCCAGGGGCAACCCGGCACTCTCCCCAAACAGCATTTACCGCTTCCCAGGAAGTGGCGGCTGAGCTGGAAGCGACCATTTTCCCCTTGGCTGAGGTAGAATCCATTTTTACTGTCATTGGCGATCGCGGCAGACCCAACACCGGTAGAATGTATGTCAAGCTTGCCGAAAACAGACAAAAAACAACGGCCCAAATACAAGACGAATTGCGTGCTGCTTTGCCCAAGCAAGAAGGCGTCACCACCAGCGTTACAGATATTCCTTTTGTCGATTTGGGGGAAGAAAAACCCATTCAACTAGCTTTGGTGGGAGAAAATATGACCAAGTTGAGCGAAGCAGCGAAAAATATCCAAGCAAAACTCGAAGCAGAACCTGGATTTGTCGATATTTCCGTACGCACCAGCCAGACGCAAAACAATCGTAGGAACCAATTTTTGCAAATAGAACGTTTGAACGGCCAGCGTGCTGCTTATATTCAGGCGAATTTTAACCAGCAGCAAAATTTAGGCGATGCCACTGACCGTGCCGTCGCGATCGCGCAATCCATTCTACCAGCAAACATCGATTTAGATTTGGGAGGAGATTCCCAACGCGGTGTGGAAATTCTCAGTAGTTTTGCGGCTACCCTGGTGCTGTCGTTGGTCTTCATGTTTGTTGTATTGCTGGTGCTGTTCCATCGATGGCAAGACCCCATGGTGGTCATGCTCTCGTTACCCCTGGCCACCGTAGGTGCCATGTTAGGATTGCTGGTAGCGCGCAGCGATTTCGGCATGATTTCCCTAATTGGCATTATCTTTTTGTTGGGACTAATTGACAAAAATGCCATTTTAATAGTAGATTACACAAACCAGTTGCGCCGTTGGGGATTGAGCCGCCACGAAGCTCTCTTGCAGGCAGCACCCGCGCGTTTGCGTCCCATTTTAATGACCACCGTATCCACCATTTTAGGTATGTTGCCCATTGCTTTGGGCTGGGGTGCGGGGTCGCAATTGCGATCGCCCATGGCAATTGCTATTATTGGTGGTTTAATTACCTCCAGTCTTTTAAGCTTGCTGGTGGTTCCCGTTCTATATACCTTATTAGAAGATATGCGAGGCTATTTCATGCCCAACCGGCAGAAAAACCAATCGTAAAGATTAGAAATTGCTTGATTTTTTGGCAGCACAGTCCCAAAAATACAGTCAATTCAAAAACAAGGAAGGAGTAGAATCCTCTATGGCTATCCATTTAGAACAAGCCTTGGCAGTGGGAAAATACATCGTGACCCAGCGTTTGCAAGGTCGCAAACGGTTTCCCCTGGTTTTGATGCTCGAACCTCTATTTCGCTGCAATTTAGCTTGCCCCGGTTGTGGAAAAATCCAACATCCTAAAGAAATTCTCAAAAGCCAACTTTCCCCCCAAGAATGCTTTGCTGCTGCCGAAGAATGTGGCGCGCCAGTGGTTTCCATTCCCGGCGGCGAACCATTTTTGCACCCCCAAATCGATGAAATTGTAGCAGGATTGGTGCAGCGGAAAAAATTTGTTTACCTGTGTACCAACGGTTTGCTGCTGGAAAAAAATTTAGATAAATTTAAACCTTCCCCCTACCTAACATTTAGCGTGCATTTGGATGGGAATCGCCAAACCCACGACCGCTGCGTCAACCGGGAAGGAGTATTTGATATTGCTGTTTCCGCCATTCGCGCCGCCAAAGCCAAAGGATTTCGGGTAACCACAAATACAACCGTTTTTGATGGTGTAGACCCCAAAGAAATGCAGGACTTTTTTGACTTCCTGACTGAGGATTTGGAAGTGGATGGCATGATGGTTTCCCCGGGATATAGCTATGAAAAAGCACCCGACCAAGACCATTTTCTCAAACGAGAGCAAACCAAAGCGCTCTTTCGACAAATTTTGCAACCATTTAACGCTGGTAAGAAAAATTGGCGTTTCAATCACAATCCCCTATTTCTGGATTTTCTCACCGGCGAAAAAGATTACGAATGCACACCTTGGGGAAGCCCTAGCTACAGCGTTTTTGGATGGCAAAAGCCTTGTTATTTGCTAGATGAAGGGCATTACGACACCTTCCAAGAGTTATTGGAAAAAACTGATTGGAATCAGTACGGTCGCAGCAGCGGCAATCCCAAATGTGCCGATTGCATGGTTCACTGCGGCTACGAACCCACAGCAGCCATGGATGCCATGAATCCTGCTAATATGGGTCGTGCGTTGGGTGCTCTGTTCGACAAGTAAAATTCTACCAATCGCTGTCGAAATTGTTAATTTTTTATAAGTTGTGGAGGGCATGCAGCATTCTTGCCCTCTTTTTTATGTTTTTTTGAAGGTAGGCATACCAGAAATTTAGAAAACTTTAAAAATGCGATCGCTTTCTGCTGCAAAAAACCGTAATTCCACGGTTGCCTAAATAAATAACATCCTTATACCGTAACAGCAACTATACACTTCAAGCTAGAAGCCAACCAAGAACATAACCCCAACGACTCCTTTCCAATTGTTTTTAGACAAGCTCTAAAAGCCTGGTTCAAAGGGTGCTTTATGTCTGCCATCATTCTCAACGAGTTCCTTGCCGACCCAGCCAGCAGCAATACAGCTGGTGATGCCAACGGTGATGGAACGCGAAACGCCTCCGAAGACGAGTTTGTAGAACTGGTCAATCATTCCGCCAACCAGTTCGATCTTTCTGGATGGACCCTTAGCGACACAGTACAACTTCGCCATACATTTCCTAACAATACCATTCTTTCTCCCGGTCAGGCTATTGTTATTTTTGGCGGTGGCAATCCCACCGGTAGCTTTGGCAATGCTTTGGTGCAGAAAGCCAGCAGCGGTGCGTTAGGATTGAATAATAGCGGCGATACGATTGCACTTGCCGATAGGAATGGCAACGATATCATTACCCAAAATTTTGGTAGCGAAGGCGGGAACAACAAATCCCTAACACGCGATCCGGACTTGACTGGTCCTTTTAGCTTACACCCAAACGAGCGATTTTCACCAGGAACCCAAATTGACGGAACCACCTTTGCTACCAACGCGGGAAGCATTTTAACCATTTCTGCCACGGATGCAGATAAGCCAGAAGGGGATAGCGGTGCCACTTCTTTCTTATTTACGGTAACGCGATCGGGGGATACCAGCAACCCTATTGATGTGGATTATACCGTTTCCAGTAGCGAAGCAGACGCTAGCGATTTCAATGGAAGCTTACCATCAGGAACGCTTCGCTTTACAACCGGCGAAACCCAGCAAACCATTACGATGGATATCCGTGGAGATACGGAGTTAGAAGGCAACGAAAACTTTACCGTCACCCTATCAAACCCCACCGGCAATGCCACCATTACCACAGCATCCGCAAGTGGAACCATTCAAAACGACGAACTCCCGGCAGTTATTATTAATGAGATTTTGGCCGATCCAGATCCTACAAACGGTGATGCCAATGGAGATGGAAATGTGGATACGACAGAGGATGAGTTTGTAGAAATTGTCAACATTTCCGGAAGTCAGCTTGATTTTTCCAACTGGACCCTTAGCGATGGGACAGGGAGTCGCCATACTTTTAGAGATGGTACCATACTTGCCTCCGGTCAGGCAATTGTGGTCTTTGGTGGTGGTACTCCTACTGGAAATTTTGGCGATGCCATCGTGCAAACGGCAAGTAACACTTTTCTCGCACTCAATAATGATGGCGATACTGTTACCCTTGCTGACAGTAACAACAACGAAGTGGCAACAGTAAGTTATGGGAGTGAAGGCGGGAACAACGAATCTCTAACACGCGATCCGGATGTAACGGGTTCTTTTGTTTCTCACTCAAACGCCACCAATTCCGGAAATTCACTATTTTCGCCGGGAATCCAAAACGACGGCAGCAAGTTCGATACGCAACCGCCTGTTGTAACACAACTTACACCAGCCGATGAATCCACTAATGTGCTACCAGATACAGATTTCAAAATTCAGTTTGATGAAAACATTCAAGCGGGAAGTGGTAAAATTCTTATCCAAGAAAGTAATGGTAGCATAGCTGAAACCCTTGATATTAGCTCTACCAACATTAGCGGCAATTTTTTAACCATTTCTCCCAGTAAAAATCTCACGAATTCCACCCAATACCATATCAAAATAGACGCAGGAGCGATTCAAGACCTTGCAGGTAACGAATATGCAGGAATTGACGATGCCACCAGTTGGAATTTTATCATTGCCAATCAAGCACCTATCTTAGATAGTAGTAAAGAACCTCAACTAACAGCCATTGATGAAGATCCTATAACCAATCAGGGAAATACCGTTGCCGATATTGTTGTTGACGGTTCGATTGCGGATACAAATTTTGTAGAAGCGATCGCTATTATTACCGCTGAAAATAATAATAAAGGGAGTTGGCAGTATTCTACCGACAATGGTACCAATTGGACATCTTTTCCTACAAATTTAAGCAAAACTCAAGCGCTCTTATTGGATGAAACGGCAAAAATACGATTTATCCCTACTTCTAATGCCAATGGTAGTGCCAATTTTACCTTTCGTGCCTGGGATCGGACCTCAGGTAGCAATGGTGCAACAGGGGTAGACACCACCAACAACGGTGGCAAAACTGCTTTCAGTACTACCACTGATACGGCTACTGCAACCGTTCATGCCGTTAACGATACTCCTATTTTACAACAAGCGATCGCAGATACCACCGCCACAGAAGATCGAAATTTCAGCCTAGATATTTCGAAAAAC
>NZ_LNDC01000085.1:7442-7727 GCF_001870905.1 Geitlerinema sp. PCC 9228 | reverse complement strand
GCCAACGACCGTCTCACCTACACCGCCAACCTATCCGATGGTTCCAATTTACCTAATTGGTTAAACTTCAACAGCCAAACAGGAAAGTTTTCGGGAACTCCCAGCAATAATCATGTCGGCAGTTTGGATCTAACAGTAACGGCTACCGATAGCGATGGCGAATCTGTAGAAGATACCTTCCAACTAACCATCAGCAATACCAACGATACTCCTATTTTACAACAAGCGATCGCAGATACCACCGCCACAGAAGATCGAAATTTCAGCCTAGATATTTCGAAAAAC
>NZ_LNDC01000085.1:0-7434 GCF_001870905.1 Geitlerinema sp. PCC 9228 | reverse complement strand
GCCAACGACCGTCTCACCTACACCGCCAACCTATCCGATGGTTCCAATTTACCTAATTGGTTAAACTTCAACAGCCAAACAGGAGAGTTTTCGGGAACTCCCAGCAATAGCGATATCCAAAATATAGATATTCAGGTCACGGCTACCGATAGCGATGGCGAATCTGTAGAAGATAGCTTTCAACTGAATGTGTCGAATACCAACAATGCTCCCAATATTATCTCTGCCAATACAGTTTCTGTTGCGGAAAACACCAGAAAAGTCATGACGGTTGCAGCCGCTGATGCAGACGGCGACACCCTCACATTTTTTCTTTCCGGCGGTAGCGACTTAGAACAGTTTGACATTGACAGGAACAGCGGAGAAATAACTTTTAAAACATTTCCTGACTTCGAGACCCCCACCGACTCTAATAGCGACAATATCTACCAAGTTGAAGTCACCACTGAAGATGGCAATACCGGTAGCGATGTAGAAACCATCCAGGTGAGGGTTGACGATGTTCTTAACGAAAATATTAGTCATAAGAACACCGATAGTGGCAACGAGAACACCAACAATAACACGAGCGACCCCTCTGGTCATAGTGGTAATGTCAACGACAGCAACCAAGATAATGTGACTGGCAATACGAATGATGGTGTAGCCGATATTAGCGACCAAAATACCGACAATGGCAATACCAGCGATGGCATCACTGATAGCAGCAGCGAACATACAGGTGACCATCTTGCTGGCGGCGATATCACCAATCAACCTCCCAGTATCGACCACATTTCCTTAGAAAAAACTGTATCTACTAACAACCGAATCCCTTTAGAAAAAGATATTTTTGCAGATGTATTTGTTGATGTAGAAGGTGAGCCACTTTATTCTATACGGATCGATCGCTTACCTGACAATGGTACTTTATTGCTCAACGATCGACTAGTAAATTTGGGACAAACTATCCCAGCCAGCGAACTCCCTTTTCTAACTTTAGAACCCAATAAAGACAATAAAAACACAATTGAATTTTATTGGAATGCCTCTGATGGGCAACGTTTTTCTCTTTTTAGTAAAACTATAGAAATTGAAGTGCAAGCAGTGGAAGAGACGGTTGGCGGTTCGGCTATACTGACCGCAGGGGAAAGGGAAAATCAAGGGGTAACTCCCCAGGATGACAAGTTTGCCGCTTCTGATGAAAACAATGCGATCGCGGCTTTATCAGGGAGCGATAAAATTTACGGTAACGGTGGCAGCGACCTTATCAATGGCAACCAAGGAAATGATACTTTAGAAGGCGGTGACGGCAACGACACGATTTTCGGCGGTCAACAAGCGGATATCATCAACGGCGGCAACGGCAACGACTTTCTCAGCGGTGACTTGCAAGAAGACACGCTAACCGGTAGTGATGGGGAAGACCGCTTCTTGTTACGCAACATATCCGGTGCTGATATTATCGCAGATTTTGAAGATGGCATTGATGCTCTCGTATTACCCACAAGCAACTTTCCCTTACAGCCAAACAGTTTGACTTTGGAAGATTTAACCATTTTCCAAGCCGAAGGTGGCACGGTAATTTCGGTTAACGGCAATGCCATCGCCGGTTTGACTGGTATCAATGCCACCAATCTAACCGAAGAGGATTTCCAACAGGTTTCTAGTATTTAGCCGTTCGCGCGATCGCAAAATGCTATTTTGAAATCGGTATTGTCTAGAGTTCAACATGATAGCAAATTCCCACAGTTTTCCCACCAAACGCCACCAATTCGACGAAATCGCCGAAACTCCCCACCTAATTTCCATCTGGCAACCCACTCAGAAATGGTTGCAGGAATTTGCTGCCACCCCCGATTTTCGGGATACCATGCAGCAAGTTTTTGGAAACCATGCCAACGTTACCAATCTGCAAAAAAAGTGGGCAAGTGGTGATTTCGCAACCTTACCCGACATCCAAATTCTTCCTGCCACCAGGATAAATGGTTCAAATGGTGCTTTTGCCGCCGAAACCAATACAATTTATTTATCCCAAGAATTGTTAAGTAAGAATGTAGAAGGATCGAGGCAAGTATTTCTCGAAGAATACGGTCACTACCTAGACTCGCAGCTAACAGCAAAAGATGCTCCTGGTGATGAAGGGGCTATTTTTGCCAACTTGGTTCGAGGGAATACTTTGAGTCAGCAGGAGATAACCCGGTTGCAGGCTGAGGATGATACGGCAACAATTTCTTTGGATGGAAATCCCGTTAATATCGAACAAAATTTCCTCGGTATCAGTATCCCCGATAATTTCTTCTCCAATTCCCTCGATTTTATCAACAACTTAATTGAAACGCCACGCCAATTTCTCAGCGATGTCTTAGAGCAAACCTCTACACAACTACCTGACGACTTATCTTTGGATAATTTAGTCAGCGATTTACAAGAAACTGCTTTCAACCAAGCCGTTGATTTTCTCGGTCGCGTCGAAAACTTTTCCTTCCCAGAATTTGATAGCATTCTCTTTGGCGATTCGCAAAATATTAATGATTTAATCGATGGTATCAGTCAAAATATTGGCGATATTTTTGCTTTTGCTGGAGAAGGCAACGATATTCTTTTAGGCGGATCGGGGGTGGATGTTCTCAGTGGTAACGACGGCGATGATAGCATCTTTGGCGGTCAAGATGAGGATATTCTCAACGGCGACGACGGTAACAATATTATCTTTGGCGGTCAGCAACGAGATGTTATCAATGGTGGCAACGGCAACAATCTTCTCAGTGGCGATTTGGGAGAAGATACCCTCACCGGTGGTGGTGGAGAGGATCGCTTTTTGTTACGAGATGTTGCTGGTGCTGACATCGTTACCGATTTTGCAGATGGGATTGATTCTCTTTTGCTACCTGCTGTTGGATTTCCATTGGCATCTAGTGCTTTGAGTTTCGCGGATCTCAATATTTTCCAAGCTGCAGGTGGCACTGTAATTTCTGCTGGTGGCAATATAATTGCTGCCCTTACAGGTGTAGATGCTACAAGTATTACTGAGGAAGATTTTCAAGAAGTTTCTAGTCTCTAAAGAAATTAATTGCTCGGATTCTGGTAACAAAATTTAATTTCAATCGGTGCTAAAAATAGCTACAACAGGGGGTGTGGAAATCCCCCTTTTTATATTTTTTGCACTTGTAAAAGAATTGGGCAACTATTTTCTCAAACGATGCCAAGGAAACAGCTTCCCAATTTTTATACGATTCTGAAATATAATGTTATACCATTTCCTTAATAATCTGCAAGAGATAATAGAGGCATTTTTGTAGGGGCGCAACGCGCGATCGCCCCTACCAGGGCAATTGGCAAATTTCATACAATCGTTCGTTGTTTTTCAAAAATGGTATTACCCTGCGATCGCCCCAATATTTCATTAAATAAGGGAGGAATCTTGCTATTTTTTGCCGAAAATTGCAAAAATCAAACTAGATAATCGTACCATTAGCAGACTGGATCGATAGCAATATTTTTTTAACAATTTCATCTTCTCAAAATAATTTTCTTTATCTTTGTGAGCAAACCATGATACCCCAAACTTTTGTCACCGGAATGTTTTCTCTACCAAGAAAATACAATTGCGGTCTCGTTCTTGGTATAGCTATTTTGAGTATCGCTATTTGGCAGCCATCCCAAGCTCAAAGTATATCCTACAATTTACATTTTTCTAAAGAAAATATAGAGGCTTCAAACAATTTTTCGATTTTAAATGTACCTCCCGGTGAATTACCATATCCCGTACCACCGCAAGTCGTTGGTGGTGACAGTATTCATCCGTATCTCACTATATTTCCCCTCAATGGAGTCTTGATAAATCACTTGACAGAATGGCAGTTTGACGCTACCCATTTGTTTGCCGAAACAACAGATCGGGATATTCTAGTTGATGGTACGCTGAGGATAAGCGATCGCTTGCAGGAGAATACCACCAGCAACAATATTTATCAACTAGACCAACGCGGGAATTATTTACAAGTGCGGTCAATTCCCACAGAAGATACAATTACAACAACCATCAAACAACCAGAAACCCTCATTGGAGAACACCTACAATTTAGTGTCACCGCCACTTGTATTTTTCCAGAAACCGATAGCGACCAACACTGTACCTATACATCTGGCGTCGTCACCGACCGCAATAGCATAGACCCCGATTTGTTGACCCCTACCGATCTTATTTTTACTTCTCAATTTGGAGATGTGGTTCAACCAGAAACTTTAGAATTTATGAAACTTCCGGGTTTTCAGGGAGGAACCGCAAGCCAACCCACTGGTTGGGATTGGTACGACCCGAATATGGATTATATTTTAGGCAACAGCCAATCTCAAAGAACTGCGGTAGAGCGAGAAGAAGAAATGAACTATACCATCGCTGGAACCTTTTCGAGAATACGTCAAATTTTGCGAATAAACGACCGAGAAGCTGTGTTAGGCAGAACCATCCAAGGATTTACCCTCTTTTTAGAAGACGAAAATCGCTGGCTTAACACAGCAGTGCAAGCGGGAGCACAATTATTGCCGACAATTGTTCCCTCTTTGGAAGGAAGCTCTAATCCTCCCAATACCAATATCAATCAAAATTTATTTTTAGCAGCCAATAATACTCGCTTGCCAAATGATAGCTTAACCATTTATTCAGCGGGAATTGGCAGAGCGGAAAGTTTAAAAGATAGCAGCACCAATCGTGATGAAGCTCCAAGAGGGAGCTATCACAGTATTTGGTTGGGTCTGTCTCCCGTCATCGAACACGATTTGGAATACGGTCGAATTTTTTATCAACCAACGGGTCCGGAAGTGCGAATTCCAGAGCTAGCACTAGAAGGTAATGATGAAAGCAGAATTGGGATAATATCTGCAATCAAAGAATTATATTCGATCGATAATTTAGAAAACGTTCACGCTCAAGAATACGGCAGCACTTTGCAACGAGATGTTAACTTGGTGCTAACCCTCACCGAAACCGAAGAAACCTCTTACTATCCCCATGTTAGCTTGACCGGAAACTGGACAGCAAATCAAGACGTGCTACGCTACTATGCAGGCGTTATTGCCGTAGATGAAACCAAACTTTATCTCGGCACTGATTATACAAGAAATACCGATAGCAACTGGCATTTTCGTGGTGGCTTGGTTGGATATACCAATCCAGATAGGGAGTATTACAGCGAAATTTGGGGATATTTGGGTAAGACAATTCCCCTAAGCGAAGCTGCTAGTCTCGTTTTATCTACAAATTTCCAATATGCGTTCGACCGGGAAACGGAAATTGGCCATATTGATATTACTACGTTTATACCGACTAGCGAAGCTGCGGTCAATGCTGGTTTGAATTGGGGAATTGCTTCTTTATTCGTAACCAATTATTTTGAAGATTTGCTTCCCGACTCCGACGAAAAACGTTTGTTGGCTGAGGTGACCGTTCAACCTCTCGATACGCTCTTCGTGTCTGTTTATGTAGCACCTATAGACTAACGTTCCACGCGGTCTTTCTACGGTGCACTTGTGAACTGGCAACTGGAGAACAAGCCAAACAGTCCAACGCTATCGATTGGTTGGCAAAATATAGAATACGATTATGGCGAAGATGTTTTTGGTAATGATGTTGTCTTGGAAGATAATGCGGTGACCGTGCGATTTCATATAGGCCAACCTGCCAATCCGTTTCTTCGTTAGTATTTTTCTAGATTTTCTGCTTGTGCAAGGGAAAGTACGGGGAAAGCGATTTCGTATAAGGAAACGACATGGTCGGCGGCAATCTAGGTGACGATACGGTCAACGGCAACGACAGCGATGACACCCTGTTTGGCAGTTCGTAAGCGGATATCCTCAACGGCGATTTAGGAGAAGATACGCTCACAGGTGGCGAAGGAGAAGACCGCTTTTTGTTGCGTGATGTACCTGGTGCTGACATTATTACTGATTTTGTCGATGGCATTGATTCCTTACTCCTATCTACCAGCGAGTTCCCTTTGCAACCCAACGGTATCACGTTTGAAGATTTGACCATCACCCAAGCTGAAGGCGGTACGGTGATTTCGGTCAATGGCAATACCATGGCTGGTCTCACTGGCGTTGATGCCACCAACATCACCGAAGACGACTTCCAGCAGATTTCTAGCCTCTAGACATTTCAGACAAACCGCAGATCGATCGAACGGATAGGGTGTTGCCAGACACCCTATTTTTTTGCCCCATATCCCTGGGATATAGACCAATCGTCCATGGGTGGGAAAGGATATTGTATAGACTATTGTAGGTTTTTGCTTGTTTTTTCTGCGATCGCGCTCGGAGACAATGTTGCAAGATATAGCATTTCCCAGGTTGATTTGGTGGATCCATCTGGAAAAGCGATCGCTGCCAAGCAACCTACGCCATTTGGCCGATTTTGTCATGGCTGTTAGCAAGCAAAATCAAAGAACTTGACCGCAAAACTCTTGAAAATTCAGAGGTTAGCAATCTGGATCCATTTGGAAAACCGATCGCTGCCAACTAATCTACGCCATTTGGCCGATTTGGGTTATGGCTGTTAGACATTAAAATCGCATTAGCTTTAAAAAGGTCAACCAAATAATCTTACCTTTTTAAGGAGGTTTTGCCTGGATTTCCCACGAAAAGCGATTTCTAAAAAGAGGATCCACACAGTCTGGCTTATGAAATGACGGCTGTTAGACAGCAAAATTTCCGTATTTTTACTGAGGACGATGGGGAATCCCCTCGAATATATTACTCTTAGGTTTTTCCAAGGAACCTCCTTCACTTGTCCCTGTATTTCCGTGTCTTATACCCATAGGTGAACTCTCATGTCTGGTAACAACTTAGTTTTCATCGACGCTAACATCCGCGACTACCAAACCCTCGCTCAAAACCTGAAACCAGGTACGGAAGCTGTGGTTCTCGATCCCCACCAAGATGGAGTCGAGCAAATTAGCAAGGTACTGGCCGAGCGAAAGGATGTCGCCAGCGTACAAATTTTCTCTCACGGTGATGAGGGACAGGTGCAACTGGGTTCCACTTTGCTCGATGAAGGGAATTTATAGGGGTACCAGGCCCAATTGCAGCAGTGGGGAGAAGCCCTGCATGAAAATGGAGATATCCTGCTTTACGGGTGTCAAGTAGCTACAGGCGAAGGACAGCAGTTTGTCGAGAAGTTGGGTCAAATCACAGGGGCAGATGTGGCGGCATCTGACGACCTCACCGGCAATTCTGAGTTGGGAGGAGATTGGGAGTTAGAAGTTCAAACAGGTGATATTGAAGAACCTTTGGCTATTCAAGCGGAAGCGATCGCAAACTATAATGGTGTTTTTGCTTTAGGACAGGGGTGGCTCGGTCAATATTATAACAATAATAACTTTGAAGAAGGGAGCAACTACGATCCTGATTTTACTCGGCTTGATTCGAGCGTTAGTGAAGATTGGAAATTGGGTA
>NZ_LNDC01000084.1 GCF_001870905.1 Geitlerinema sp. PCC 9228 | reverse complement strand
GGGGATGGACTAGTTCATAGCTAATCTATCTAGGCACACCCGATGAAGCGAGAATCTCACGAATTCTATTCGTGAGAGTGTCAAATTTTGGGAATCTCTAGAATTGCTCGTTTTCTCGATACCCGCTATCCTAGGGAAGGGCGGGTATTTTTTTGCCCAGAATTATCAAATAAATAGCAATCTACCTATACCATGGAAATTTTTATGTAGGGATGTTTTGTACAGCGCCCTATCGTAAATCTGTTGGTTATTTCTATCAAAAAATATCTATGTTTGAAGCCACCAATTCCTCGAAAAACGATTCTCCCATTATTTTGGTAGACGGACATTCCTTAGCCTTTCGTTCCTATTACGCTTTTGCCAATCGACCCAGTGGCGGTTTGAAAACCTCTACCGGCATTCCCACCAGCGTTTGCTATGGGTTTCTCAAGTCGCTGTTGCAGGTAATGGAAGCAGAAAAACCCCAACATTTAGCGATCGCGTTTGACCTATCTACCCCCACCTTTCGCCACGATGCCGATGTTAATTATAAAAGCGATCGCGCAGAAGCCCCAGAAGATTTTCTCGAAGATTTAGAATACCTACAAAAACTTTTACAAGCCCTCAACCTACCCGTAGTCACCGCCGCCGGATACGAAGCCGACGATATCTTAGGAACCCTTGCCCAAAAAGCTGCCAGCCAAGGCTATTGGGTAAAAATTCTCAGCGGCGATCGCGACTTATTCCAACTCATCAACGACCAACAACATATCGAACTATTATACCCCTCCAGCAAAAGCAACGGTTTGACTGCCTACCGGGAAACAAATGTTCGCGAAACCTTACAAATTGCCCCCACCCAAGTCGTAGACTTCAAAGCCCTTTGCGGCGATAAATCCGATAACATTCCCGGCGTCAAAGGCATCGGCGAAAAAACCGCCACCAAATTATTATCAACCTACCAAACCCTCGACAACATCTACCAACATCTCGAAGAAATCAAAGGCGCTACCCGCAAAAAACTCGAAACCGGCAAAGAACATGCCTACCATTCCCAATTCATGGCCAAAATTGACTGCAACGTTCCCCTAGAAACTGACATCAAATCCTTAAAACTACAAGGATTTAACATTACCACCCTAGAACCTTTACTCGTCAAACTCGAACTCAAACAATTCAGCAAACAAATCCAAACCATCCAATCCTTACTAGGGGGAAATCCCCTGGAAATCCACCCCCCTCAAAACAGCGAAACCGAAAACCAAGACGAAGACGAACAAACCTGGTTTTTCTCCGCCGCAGATACCGCCCAAAAACAGGAAACCACCCGCCTCATTCAACCCTGGATTGTTGACACCCAGGAAAAACTAACCCAACTCACCAACATTCTCAAAACCCACACCGACCCAGAAAATCCCGTCGCCTGGGATACCGAAACCACCGCCCTCAATCCCCGCCATGCCCAATTGGTCGGTTTGGGCTGTTGCTGGGGTAGCCAACCCACCGAAGTAGCGTATATTCCCATCTCCCACCAACAGGGCAAGCAACTAGAAAAACAGGAAGTCTTGCAAATCCTGCAACCCATCTTAGAAAGCGAACAATACCCCAAAGTTCTGCAAAACGGCAAATTCGACCGTTCCATTTTATGGCGATGCGAAAATATCGACCTGGCAGGCGTAGTCTTCGATACCCTGCTAGCCAGCTATTTATTAGACCCAGAAGGCATTCACAACCTTTCCCACCTCGCCCAAAAATATTTAAATCTTAGCGTTCCCACCTACAACGAACTAGTTCCCAAAAAACAAACCATCGCCGATGTAGACATTCCCAGCGTTGCCTACTACTGCGGCATGGATGTTTACACCACCCGGCGAATTTCTTACCACCTCAAAGAAGAATTGGCAGCCATTCCCCCCCTGCATCGGTTGCTGCTAGAAGTAGAACAACCCCTGGAACCAGTTCTTGCCGATATGGAATATTGCGGCATTCGCGTGGATACCGACTATTTAGCCTCCCTGTCGGCAAAATTGCACCAAGATTTGGAAAAATTAGCCGCACAAGCCCACGAAGCCGCCAGCGAAGAATTTAACTTGGATTCTCCCAAGCAACTAAGCTACCTGCTGTTTGAGAAATTGGGCTTAAATCCCAAAAAATCCCGCAAAACCAAAAGCGGCAATTACTCGACCGATGCCAAAACCTTAGAAAAACTCCAAGGCGACCATCCCGTAGTGGATGCCATCTTGGAATATCGCCGTTTGGCAAAACTCAAATCAACCTACGTCGATGCTTTGCAAGAATTGGTAGACCCGAATACCCAGCGGGTTTATACCCATTTCAACCAAACCAAAACCTCTACGGGGCGGCTTTCGTCTTCGGAACCTAACCTGCAAAATATTCCCATCCGTACGGCTTTTTCCCGACAAATTCGCCAAGCTTTTATCCCAGAAAAAGATTGGCTGCTGGTAGCGGCTGATTATTCGCAAATCGAACTGCGGATTTTAGCCCATCTCAGTCAAGAACCTGTCTTGTTGGATGCGTATCAAAATAATCGCGACGTGCATACGGTAACGGCACAATTGTTGTTTGACAAAGACAAAGAAGCGGTAACGGATGAGGAACGTCGCTTGGGGAAAACCATCAACTTCGGGGTGATTTATGGCATGGGGGCGGCGAGATTTGCCCAGGAAGCCGGGGTTTCGTTCAAAGAGGGCAAAAAATTCATCGAGCGGTTGAAGGAGCAATATCCGGCGGTTTTTTGGTTCTTAGAGCATACCAAGCGGGAGGCGATTTCCCAAGGATATGTGGAGACGATTTTGGGGCGACGGCGTACGTTTCATTTTGCCAGCCGGCGTTTGCGGCAGTTGCAGGGATGCCCGGTGGATGAAATTACGCCAGAACAATACCAAAAAATCGACCAAGGGGATGCGCAGTTGTTGCGGGCGGCTGCCAATGCGCCGATTCAGGGGTCGAGTGCTGATATTATCAAAAAGGCGATGGTGGAAATTCATAATTTGTTACAACCGTACCAGTCGCGGTTGCTGGTGCAGGTTCACGACGAGTTGATTTTGGAGATGCCGCCTGGGGAGTGGGAGCAGTTGCGCCCGAAGATTCAGGGGATGATGGAAAATGCTGTAAAGTTGCGGGTGCCTTTGGTGGTGGAGGCGAAGGTGGGTAAGAATTGGATGGAAGCGAAATAGGTTGCGCTTCCTTCTGAGAAAACCTACAATCCCTACGGGAAAACCGGGGTATAATAAAGAATAGTTGAACTAGCATTCATCGAAATTGTATTCTGCCGTAGGAGCCGTGGAACTTTCTTGTAAAAGTCAATACGCACTGCTAGCCCTGCTAGAACTTGCCACCCATTACGAGGATGCGGAACCCATGCAAATTCGTCAAATTGCGGCAGGGCAAAATATCCCCGATCGCTATTTAGAACAGTTGCTGGCAACGCTGCGGCGTAGCCATTTGGTACGCAGCCAACGAGGGGCTAGGGGTGGCTATTTGCTAGCCATCGAGCCTTGGCATATTACGTTGTTTGATGTGGTGCGTTGCATTGAGGGTTTTGATGGTGAAGCCAATGCCAAAGATTGCCAATCTCAAACGGTAGAAGGTACCGTGGTGGGCGAAATTTGGCAGGAGGTGCGCGAAACGGCTTATTCCGTTTTGCAAAAATATACCATTCAAGATTTACGGGAAAGGCGCGACGAGCGCAATCAACTAAATTTGATGTATTACATTTAGCTGGTTCGGTCAGAGAAGTCAAACCGCCGAATCATTTTCCTGAAGACGTATATTCTGAGAAACGCTTTATGCATATAGGTGAAAGTATTACCGAACTGGTTGGTCGTACGCCTTTGGTGCGCTTGAACCGCATTCCAGAGGCAGAAGGATGCGTTGCTGGGATTGCTTTTAAGCTGGAAGGCATGAATCCGGCGGCATCGGTGAAAGACCGCATCGGCGTGAGTATGATTCGCGCGGCGGAAGAAGCGGGCAAGATTGTGCCGGGGAAGACGGTTTTGGTGGAACCCACTTCTGGCAATACGGGGATTGCGCTGGCGATGGTAGCGGCAGCGCGGGGATACAAGCTGATTTTGACCATGCCGGATACCATGAGTAAGGAACGGCGGTCCATGTTGCGGGCTTATGGGGCTCGTTTGGAACTGACGCCGGGATCGCGGGGCATGGCAGGTGCGATCGAACGCGCTCAGGAGATTACGGAAAGTACGCCGGAAGCGTTTATGCTGCAGCAGTTCCGCAATCCGGCGAACCCGAAAATTCATGAGGAAACTACCGGTCCGGAAATTTGGGAAGATACGGATGGTCAGGTGGATATTTTGATTTCTGGTGTGGGCACGGGCGGTACGATTACGGGGGTGGCTCGGTATATTAAGCCCCGCAAATCTAGCTTTCAAGCGATCGCGGTGGAACCGGCCAACAGTCCCATTTTATCGGGGGGTAAGCCTGGTCCCCACAAGATTCAAGGCATTGGCGCTGGTTTTGTGCCGGAAGTTTTGGATACCAGTGCCATTGATGAGACCATTGCCGTTTCCGATGAAGACGCGATCGCGTATGGCAGGCGTTTGGCTTCGGAAGAAGGATTGCTCTCGGGGATTTCCTCGGGAGCCGCTTTGTGTGCTGCCATTCAGGTGGCGCGCCGCCCGGAAAACCAAGACAAACTAATTGTCGCCATCCAACCCAGCTTTGGCGAACGTTACCTCAGTACGCCGCTATTTCAGGATTTAGAAATCACCGAGAGCGAGATGGCTGCTGCGGGCAACAAACCTTCCTAGTTCCATGATTTAGGAAACCATCACCTTGCCAGCACCAATAGCCCCCGAATACACCAAACCCCGCTGTACGTCCAAACTCAAAATCGTGCCGCTGCGAATGTTCTTGGTGGCATCTTTCACGCCCAAAATCACGGGAACGCCCAACCGCATCCCAATCACGGCGGCGTGGCTGGTCATGCTGTCGTCTTCAGTAATGACGCCGGCGGCTTGACGAATGGCTTCTACGTAATCGGCACTGGTATAGGAAGCCACCAAGATTTCTCCGGGGCTGAAGCTGGTCAAATCGCTAGAAGAACGCGCCACCCGCGCTGGTCCGCTGACGGACCCCTGACCCAAACCGATGCCTTGCCCCAAAGTGGCGGTAACCACTTCCACTTTGATTAAATCGGTGGAACCGGAAACCCCTTGCAAGGTACCGGCGGTCATCACCACCAAATCTCCTTCCGAGAGCAATTCCTGTTCTTGTGCTACCCCTAAGGCTGCCTGGAAGGTTTGACCGGTGGAAGGTAAATCCAAGACCAATAGCGGCGTGACGCCCCATACCAGTTGCAGTTGTCTGGCCACGCTCACGTGGGGGGTGACCGCTAAAATGGGTTTGGGAGGACGGAATTTGGAGACGTTGCGGGCTGTGGAGCCGCTTTTGGTGAGGGTAACAATGGCGGCGGCGTCCAGTTGGTGGGCAATTTTGGCCACCGCTTGGGAAATGGCGTTGGGAATGGAACGCCCGATGTCTTGCACGCTGCTGACGTTACGGGTGATTTGTTCGTGTTCGATGCGGCGGCTGATGGTGGCCATGACTTTGACGGCTTCCACGGGATATTTCCCCACGGCGGCTTCGTTGGAGAGCATCACTGCATCGGTGCCGTCTAAAATGGCGTTGGCTACGTCGGAAATTTCCGCGCGGGTGGGACGGGGATTGTTGACCATGCTGTCGAGCATTTGGGTGGCGGTAATCACGGGAATTCCCAGCCGGTTGGCGGTGACGATGAGCCGTTTTTGCAGGAGGGGTACTTCTTCGGCGGGCAGTTCTACCCCCAGGTCTCCGCGCGCTACCATGACGCCGTCGCACAGGGGTAGGATGGCGTCCATTTGTTCGATGGCTTCGTGTTTTTCGATTTTGGCGACCACGGGAACCCGTTTGTCGGCTTGGGAGATGAGGTCTTTGATTTCTAGGATGTCTTGGGGTTCGCGGACGAAACTTAAAGCTACCCAGTCTACGCCTTGGTCTAAGCCAAAGAGCAGGTCCTGTCGGTCTTTTTCGGTGAGGGCTTTGACGGAGAGGTAGACACCGGGGAAGTTGACGCCTTTGCTGTTGGAGAGGGAACCGCCGGCAACTACGCGACAGTGCAGGGAACGGTTGGCGCGATCGACTTGTTCTACCTGCATTTCTACTTTGCCGTCGTCGAGGAGGATGGTGGCACCTTCGGGAACTTCGTCGGCGAGGGGTTCGTAGGTGACGGAGGCGATTTCGCAGGTGCCGGTGACGGTTTTGGAGGTGAGGGTGAAGCGATCGCCTTTGTTTAGAGTGATGGAACCGTTTTCAAAGTGCCCCAAACGGATTTTTGGTCCCTGCAGGTCTTGCAGGATGCCGACGGGTTGGTTGAGTTCAAAGGCGGTTTGACGGATTAAACGAATGTGTCGTTGGTGGTCGGCGTGGGTGCCGTGGGAAAAGTTCAGACGCAGCGTAGTGGCTCCCGCTTGAATGATTTGACGCAGGATTTCTGGTTGGCTGCTCGCTGGTCCAATGGTAGCGACGATTTTGGTTCTCGGTAAGGTATTTGAAAAGTGCATCAACGATCGTTCGAGTAGGTAAGTTCTGCAGCTATGGCTGGTGGTTCGGCTTTGCTCACCACAAGTTGTTGGTATGGAGGGCGTCGAGCTTTGCTTGCTGCGACCCTATTTATACCATATAAGTTAAGGCTACTACGAATGGGAATTGCTAAGACTAACCCAATCACTGGACAAAAATTGACATTCGTGTCGATTGCGTTCGGTTAGTCCAGCCTTGGTCTCGTAGCAGACTCCG
>NZ_LNDC01000083.1 GCF_001870905.1 Geitlerinema sp. PCC 9228 | reverse complement strand
ATCTGGATCGGATTGAATGGCTTGACGATAATTCTGGACAGCTTCCTGTAACTTTCCTTGTTGCTGTAAAGCATAGCCCAGATTGTTGTAAGCCACGGCATAGTCGGGGTTGATTTGGAGAGCTTGGCGGTAGTTTGCGATCGCTTCTTCTAGCTTTCCTTGTTGTCTGAGCGTGTAACCCAATTCAAAGTAAGCCTCATCGTCGTTGGGTGCCCGTTCGATAATCTCCCGGAAAATCCGTGCTGCTTCCTCGTAATTGTTCGCCTCTTGCGCCGCATCTCCTCGCTCGTGCAATTCATCAACGCTCTGTGCTACCACCGCTACCGGCGAAGCAGCTACCAAACAAACACCTACAATCCAAGACATCGATCGCCGTAACATCTACTTCCACCCCCACTTGAGTCGGCTCATTTTTTAGGATACCGCAGCGATTTGGAAATCAAAGCATCAACCCCGCACCATCCCCACTTACTGCCGGGAATTTTGGTTTTGGGCAGGCGGTGGAAACAAACGGGGAAACAAAATCGCCGTAAACGCCGTTAGCAACCCCACAATCCCGCTAAACGCTTCTTGGGAAAGATACTTGGATAGCCATTTGGGTTCGATGCGCTGTACCGGAAACCGACGGTACAACCCCACAGCCAATCCCGTACTTTTGCCAGAAAACAACACCCGCAATCCTTCCGACTGCACTTTTACCCGACGGAGTTTGCGAATGCCCGGTCCTTTTTTTACCACTAGAAACTGTCTTCCTTGCACTTCCATGGTCTTTTCTCTCATCCGTACTTGCCCTTGCTGAATACTCGACATTTCAATTTCATCGCGTACATCAGATGTTCGATTGGTCTTAGTAAACTGCACATTCGTAACATCCAAATCCCCATGCACCCATTCGGGAAAAGTCTCGCCATCTTTGACAGAAGAGAACGCCGGCGTTTGCAAGTGCAGTCGCGTCGGCGACAGCAAAGTTGCTTGCAACTGGGTTCCATTTCCTGCTGGCACCCACCGAAAGCTGGTTTCCCGTCCCATCTGCGAGTCCGCTGCAATTCCCAACTGTGGTAACTCCGCACTGGCTACCCTCACTTGCAAGGGATCGCTACCCGGTTCAAAAACAAACGTTCCTGCTGGCATTTCCTTGTTTGGTACTTCCATGGATGCCATGTTGGCTAGCTGGCAGAGATTTTCGTCAATTTCTTTTGATTGCAAACACAAATCCAGTTCGCCATCACGATAGGCAAAACCTTCTACGCGGGTTTGGAAAGGCAAACGCAGCTCTACAAGCGACAAGCTACTGGTAGATCGATCGCTCCCTAGCAAAAAGCGACTGTTGGCATGGGGCAATTTCACCGTCAGTTTATCGATAGTTTCCAACTTGGCGTTCAACTGCGGGTCGTTGCTGCTAAAGTTTCCCCGCAAAGTTAGGGGTTGCGGTTGGCTTCCTTGTAAATCCAAGCTACCCAATCTCTGAATATCTTGTAAAAATAGCCTTTCCGCACTGCCCATGTAGGAAAAACTCATTTCCTCTACCAGCAAATTGCCTTCAAAAACGTACAAACCCGGTACGAAAAATTTCCCCCCCAAAAGCAAAATCCAAGCCACCAGCAATGCCACAGCCAGCCACTTATCCCGGCGTGGCGTTCGTTGCCGCCAACTACCAAATCTGCGAACGCTTCCCTGCCAAAAACGCCCCAACCACGACCGGATTGGCACCAACCAACCAGTACAGCAGTTTCCCCAACGCCTCCACCATCGCGGGGAAAACCTGTTACGTCTGGAAGTGGAACGGGGCGAATTTCGTTGGGGCATTATCGAGAATGTCTAAAACCAATTGGGATTGTGGCGAAAGCGAAATACTCGCCTTCTGCCTTCACCGTTGACAACATGCAGTTCGTAAGTACCAGCAGGTGCGTTGCCATATTCCCAAGTAAAATGAAATTGTCCCTGAGTAGGAATACGACGGGAATCGCTGCGAACAACCTGACCGTTGCGGCGAATTTCCAATGTGGGAAACTCCTGCCGTTGGGGACTGTACAGAACAAACTGATACTGGGCTGCTGGTTTTTCTAAAATAACGGGAAAGTAGGTTTTGCTAGAATCGGGAACTGTGTAGGCGAGGGCACGCAAAGCTCCTACGGGAACGCTTGCTTTGCGCAAAATTTGGGTATCTAGGTCAAACTTAGCGATTCCTCCCCGAGAACGCAATTCTAGCTGGTCTAAGCGATAATTGCGAAAAAAAGATTGTACCTCAACTCTGGGGTTCAGGTTTCCCGTTCCCGGCACCTGAATGGTCATGGTGTTGGGATATTCCTGTGTCAAGGTGCTGGTGTAGAACCCAATCAAATCGAACCGACCGCTTACGTTGTGATGGTCGAGCAATCCTTCGCAGCGGTTACCATCCCGGCGGATGTAAGCTAGAGAACCGGGATTTCCCGATTGACACGTTTCAGCCACTGCCGGTTGCCATCCCAAGAACAACAAGCCAACGGCAAACCACGTCAGTCTTTTCATACTTTTCATAAAAAGAAGAGAGCGTTTTTTTGTAGCAAAAAGCATACGAGTATGCCCAATCTACCCCCTTGGACGAATCTTTTTAGCAATAGGATTCCTCGTTTTGGTTTTAAGTTTATCTTGAATTGGCTAGCCAACCAAGATTTTTTGATTTCATGCCAATTTTCTAGATAAGCTGGTAGGGTGGGCAATGCCCACCCTACTTGATGGTGGCTGCTAGATTGCCCTGTACAATGAAATGGTATGACCACTACCACTCACC
>NZ_LNDC01000082.1 GCF_001870905.1 Geitlerinema sp. PCC 9228 | reverse complement strand
GCCCAGGGCAATGGCGTGGTGGACCAGGAAGTCTCCCGGACCGATGGTGAGGAATAGGGAGTTGTCTCCCGAGTTGATGGCATCCAGCCAGCCGCCCAGCCAGACGTTGCCGTAGTTGGGCCAAGCTGTGGTGGCGATGCTATCTGGATTGCTCAACAGTACATCGAAGCCGTAGAGGGCTTTACCGTGAGCGGCTTGAATCCACTGGGCAAAGACCGGTTCGATGAGGATTTGTTTTTCGGGGGTGCCGAAGGCAACCACCACGTCGTTGTGGACGTACAGTCCTAAGGTGTGGAAACCGAGGAACAGAGAAACCCAGCTCAAGTGGGAGATGATGGCTTCTTTATGTTGCAGGACGCGATCGAGCACGTTGCCTTTGTTCTGTTCGGGGTCGTAGTCCCGTACTAAGAAGATGGCTCCGTGGGCGAAGGCGCCAACCATGATGAAGCCGGCGATGTACTGGTGGTGGCTGTACAGGGCTGCTTGGGTGGTGTAGTCCTGCGCCATGAAGGCGTAGGGAGGCAGCGAGTACATGTGTTGGGCCACCAGAGAGGTGATAACTCCCAAAGAAGCCAGGGCCAAAGCTAGCTGGAAGTGCAGGGAGTTGTTGATGGTGTCGTACAGCCCTTGGTGAGGCAGGTTAAACTGTCCTTTGGTTTTGGTTCCAAAGAAGTCTTTGGCATCGAGCATTTCCCGAATGCTGTGACCGATACCAAAGTTGGTGCGGTACATGTGCCCGGCGACGATGAAGATGACTGCGATCGCCAGGTGGTGGTGGGCCATGTCCGTCAGCCACAGGGACTCGGTTTGGGGATGGAAACCACCGAGGAAGGTTAGGATAGCAGTGCCAGCGCCTTCACCAGTGCCGAAAATGTGTTCGGCGGTGTCGGGGTTTTGGGCGTAGGCAGCCCAATTACCGCTGAAGAAAGGTGCCAACCCTTCGGGGTGAGGACGCATGCTCAGGAAGTTGTCCCAACCCACGTGAACGCCGCGGGATTCGGGAATGGCGACGTGCACCAAGTGTCCGGTCCAGGCCAAGGAACTCACCCCGAACAAACCGGCGAGGTGGTGGTTCAGACGCGATTCGGCGTTTTTGAAC
>NZ_LNDC01000081.1:19089-70107 GCF_001870905.1 Geitlerinema sp. PCC 9228 | reverse complement strand
GCCTGTTTTTCGGCTTCGGCGAGGGCGTTGCGCGCCCCTTCCACCACCGGTTCTGGCGCTTTGTTGACAAAATTGGGATTTTGCAAGCGCCCTTGGTAGGATTTCACTTCCGCTTCCACTTTTTGCAGGCGTTTTTCTAATTTGGCACGCAATTCGCTCACATCAACCACCCCAGCCAAAGGCAACAAGACCTGTACCGTTCCCACCACGCCAGCTAACGTTTGCTGCATGGATTCGTCGAGGGTGGCGGTAATGGTCAGGGGGTTGGCTTTGGCCAGGTTTTCGATGTAGGCTTGCCCCTGTTCCAAAACTTGCCGTTCGCGATCGCTTTCGCTTTGTAAGATAATCCCCACGGCGGTGTTGGGCTTGATTTCGGCTTCGGCGCGTAAATTGCGAATGGAGCGAATGGTGCCAATGAGCAAGTCAAAGTCGGTTTCTAGCTGCGTGTTGACCCAGGATTCGTCGTAGCTGGGATAGTTTTGCAAGGCGAGGGTTTGTTCGGCATTAGCTTTTGTCAGAGTTTGCCAAATTTCCTCGGTCAAATGGGGCATGAAGGGATGCATGAGTTTGAGAATCCCTTCGTTGACGTGGGCAAGAACTTGCTGTGCCACCCGGCGGGAATCGGCATCATCCCCTTGCAGGCGGGCTTTCACCAGTTCGATGTACCAATCGCAGAAATCGCCCCAAATAAAATCGTACAGTTCCTTGGCGGCTTCGCCCAACCCGTAGCTACTCAGGTAATCGCTGGTCTTTTTGACGGTTTGCTGGTAGCGAGAGAGAATCCAGCGATCGCTCCATTGGCAATTTTCCACCGCTGGCATCCCCAACTGGACCGGGGTTTGTTCGTCCAAATTCATCAACACGAACCGTGCCGCGTTCCACAGCTTGTTGGCGAAGTTGCGGGAAGCTTCCACCGAGGCAGATTCGTCGGTTTTGCGGTTGTATTCCAGACGGATATCCTGACCGGCACCAGCCACTTCCTTGACCAAAGTATAGCGCAGGGCATCGGTACCGTATTTCTCCATCAGCAACAGCGGATCGATACCATTGCCGGCGGATTTGGACATTTTCTTGTTGTTCTCATCCCGCACCAACCCGTGGATGTACACATCTTTAAAAGGCATGGTGCCGGTGAAATACCCAGCCATCATGGTCATGCGGGCGACCCAGAAGAAGATAATATCGAAGCCGGTGACCAGGGTAGTGGTGGGATAGTAGGTTTCTAAATCTTGGGTGTTGTGGGGCCATCCCAAGGTAGAAAAGGGCCACAATCCGGAGGAGAACCAGGTATCCAACACATCCGGGTCTTGTTCGATCTTGACATTTTCGCCAAATTGTGCTTTGAGCTGCCCCCTGGCTTCTTCCTCGTTTTTCGCCACGACAAAGGGGGTATCGTCGGTAATTTCGCCGTTGGTTTCGCTAACGGCATACCAAGCGGGAATGCGATGTCCCCACCACAGTTGCCGGGAAATGCACCAGTCTTTGATATTGGCTAGCCAATCCCGATAGACCTTTTTCCAACGTTCCGGAATGAAGCGGGGCAGGTTTTGGTTGTCCAGGAAATCTAGGGTTTTATCGGCGAGGGGTTGAATGCTGACAAACCACTGGGTAGATAGGAGGGGTTCTACAGGAACTTTACCGCGATCGCTGTAGGGAACGGTATGGAGATAATCTTGCACCGAAACCAGATAGCCATCGTCTTCCAGGCGTTTGACCACATTTTTGCGCGCCACAAACCGTTCTTGCCCCTCAAATTCTCCCGCATTGGCATTGAGGGTGCCATCCAAGTTCATAATGCTAATAAATTCTAGCTTGTGGCGTTGCCCCATCTGAAAGTCATTGGGGTCGTGGGCGGGCGTTACCTTGACGCAACCGGTACCAAATTCTGGGTCTACCTGTTCGTCAGCGATAACTGGAATTTTTCGTTGTAGAATGGGTAAAGTGAGGGTTTGTCCGATTAAATGCTGGTAGCGATCGTCGTTGGGGTTCACCGCCACTGCCGTATCCCCCAACATGGTTTCCGGACGGGTGGTGGCGACTTCCACATAGCCGGAACCATCGCTAATGGGATAGCGGAATTGCCACAGATGCCCGTTGACTTCTTCTGGTTCCACTTCCAAGTCGGAAACAGCCGAACGACTGGCGGGACACCAGTTCACCATATAGTTCCCGCGATAGATTAACCCGTCTTGGTAGAGGCGAACAAAAGCTTCCAGAACCGCATCGGAAAGCTGGGCATCCATGGTAAAGCGTTCCCGACTCCAATCCACGGATACGCCCAAACGTTGCAGTTGGTTAACAATTTGACCGCCGGATTCTTCTTTCCACTTCCACGCCCTTTGCATGAAGTTTTCCCGACCGAGTTCGTAGCGGTTGGTGCCTTCGGCTTTCAGTTGTTTGTCGAGAATGGTTTGCACGGCGATGCTGGCGTGGTCGGTTCCCGGCAGCCACAGGGTGTTGTATCCCTGCATGCGATGGTAGCGAACCAACACGTCGATGAGGGAGGCTTCAAAGGCGTGTCCCATGTGCAGGTTGCCGGTGACGTTGGGTGGCGGGATGACGATGCAGTAGGGTTCGCCGGGATGGTTGGGGTCGGCTTGAAAGATTTGCTTGTCTGCCCAAAACTGCTGCCATTTGGCTTCGGTGGTTTTGGGGTCGTATTGTTTGGCTAGGTTGTTGCTGGTTTCACTCATGGAGAAACGGGATGGCGAACTGGTGAATGTGTACCTTTATGAATTTTGCCATATTGTGGTGGGGTTGGAGATGGAGAATGGGGAGTTCTTTGGTAAGGGTGGTTGGAGATGGGGAGCGTTGGGTTAATATTTTTTTGCTGATGGATTGGAAAATAGATTTCCCTCAGAGTAAGAAGCTAGATAGTTGGTAATGTTCTGATTTAGGTTGCGACATAGCTTCTGCGTTGGCTTCAGTTCTGCCTTTCCTTATCAAATTCCCCCAAAAAACTCGTTCTCGTTTAAGAGATGTATTATAGCAGTTTTCCCGATTTTACGCTTTATATTTGAATCGTTTTGCAACCTTAAAATTTTTCAGTAATAAAACCAAAAGTGTTTTTTCTTCTATTCTGATATCCAAACAAATACGAACAAGTCAAGCTACTTCCATGGAGACTCTACAAAATTGCTGGCATAGAGGATATCTTTCAAAGCGCGATCGCTAATTCCGGTTTTAGAACTGCCAGAAAAGATGCTTTCCAGACTTCGGCGTTTATTTCGATTTGCCCTGTAGCTTCCATTTTAGGGAATTTTTTGTTATCTCTCTAGAAACCGCTACCAAAATCGCCTATGAGTCAATCACCCTCCCCAAAGCCTCAGCAAACTAGAGGATTGGCGACAATTCTCAACTTTATCGAACGCCTTGGGAATCGCTTACCAGACCCAGTAACGCTATTTGCCCTCCTTGCCCTGTTTACCATTTTTGCTAGCGCGATCGCATCTTGGGCGAACCTTGCCGTCGTCAACCCAGCCAAAGAAGAAACCGTAGAAGCCGTTTCCTTACTTACAGCAGAAGGCATTCGTCGTATTGTCAGCGAAGCCGTACCCAACTTTGTCCAATTTCCCCCTTTAGGTACCGTTCTCGTCGCCTTGTTAGGCGTTGGCGTTGCCGAACATAGTGGCTTATTGTCCACCGCCTTACGACGGCTAATTCTCGTTACCCCCGCCAAATTTGCCTCTCCCATGGTGGTGTTTGCCGGGGTGATGTCGAATTTAGCAGCAGATGCGGGGTATGTCATTTTGGTTCCTCTATCGGCAGTGGTATTTCGAGCTTTCCACCGCCATCCCATCGCTGGTTTGGTTGCCGGATTTGCTGGGGTTTCCGGTGGCTTTAGTGCCAATTTGATTATCAATCCACTGGATCCCTTGCTAGCAGGATTATCCCAAAGTGCTGCCCAGTTAATCGAGAAAGCGTATACTGTAAATGCCATGGCAAATTACTATTTTATGGCAGTTTCTACCGTTGCGATCGCTTTTGTAGGCTGGTACGTTACCGACTATATCGTAGAACCCAGATTAGGCACCTACAACAATGAGGAACCCGAAACAAACGAAGTTGAAGAACTAACCCCTTCGCAACGGAAAGGATTGCGTTGGGCGGGATATGCCTTACTTGCCTATCTTGTCTGTATCGCCCTTTTAACATTACCTCCACAAGCTGTCTTGCGGGATCCAGAAACCTCCGAACTTATCAAATCGATTTCCTCGCCGTTTATGGAAGGAATTGTCTTTCTAGTGGCATTGGGATTTTTCTTTCCTGGTCTGGCGTATGGCAAAGTCGCGGGCACCATCCGCACCGATAGAGATGTCGCCAATACCATGTCGAAAGCCATGAGTTCCCTAGGATATTATTTGGTTCTGGCATTTATAGCAGCACAGTTTATTGCTTATTTTGATTGGAGCAATTTGGGAATTATTTTTGCCATTAGTGGCGCGAATTTTCTCAAAGCAACGGGCATCGAGGGCGTACCTGCCTTATTCTTATTTCTTGCCTTTAGCGTGGTTTTAAACTTGTTTATTGGTTCGGCTTCCGCAAAATGGGCAGTTTTGGCACCGATTTTTGTGCCCATGCTCATGCTTATTGGCTATTCGCCAGAAGCGATTCAAGCCCTTTACCGCATTGGTGATTCTAGTACCAATATTATCACGCCGTTGATGCCCTATTTTCCCGTGGTGCTTGCCTTTGGACAGCAATACGACAAACAATTGGGAGTTGGGCGTTTGATTGCCCTCATGATTCCCTATAGCATTGCCTTCTTAATCAGTTGGCTGGTGTTGTTCTTTGTCTGGGTGGTTTTGGAATTGCCGTTAGGTCCCAATGCCCCCATTTATCAAACGTGAGCGGAACAATCGCGATCGCTCTTTACTTGCGCTAAATTGATTCCCATAGCTACAATCAACTGTTGTTCGAGCGAAATCAAAAACCATTATGAAATTTAGTCGCATCTCTTTTTCCGCGATCGCACTTTCCCTCATACTAGCAATCATGAGTTTAACTGGTTGCAGCGATCGTGGTTCTGTTGCTCCAGAAGCTTTGAAGAAAATTCCAGAACCAGTCAAAGTTCGTTCTAGTTATGGAACGTTAGAAGAACTATTTCAAACCGAAGTTGTCAATATGGGACTGGAGAAACTGGGATATCAAGTCATTTCCGGAACCGAAGTGGAATATCAATTTCTCCACGAAGCGATCGCGGCAGGCTATCTCGATTATACAGCCAGTCACTGGCATATTCTCCATACCAAATACCGACAAGAAGGCATGCAAAAAGTGGGAACCTTAATCGAAAATGCCTTACAAGGATACTTAATCGACAAACCCACCGCTCAAAAACATGGAATTTCCAATATTCAAGACTTGCAAAATCCAGAAATTGCCCAACTTTTTGACAGCGACGGTGACGGCAAAGCCAACTTAGTGGGGTGCAATCCAGGGTGGGGGTGCGAACGCATTATCGAACACCATCTCGATGCCTACAATCTTCGAGAAACTGTAGAACACGATAAAGGAAATTATTCCGCTCTGGTTGACGAAATGCTAAATCGTTTTCAGAACAACCAACCCATTCTTTATTATACTTGGACACCCTACTGGTTAAACGAAAGATTGCAACCAGGGCAAGAAGTCATTTGGCTAGAAGTTCCCTATACCGCTCTTCCCGAAGAACAACAAGTTCTGGAAAACATGGATACCAAATTTCAGGGAAAAAATCTAGGATTTCCCATCGATAAAATAGGCATTGTTGCCAACGAACAATTCCTCAATGACAATCCAGTTGCAAAACGGTTCTTAGAAGTTGCCACTATTCCCATGGAAGATATTAACGCTCAAAATCAACTTATGAAAAAAGGACAAAATACCCCCGACGCCATTCGTTCTCACGCGCGGGAATGGATTCAAAACAACCAACCAACGTTTAATCGTTGGCTGGAAGCAGCCAGAAAAGAACTGCAAAATCAATAGCTAGGGCGTTTCATTTCCCCCTGTATTTTTTGCCGAACATAAAATTTCATTTTGCCATTGCTGTTGGTCGTTCTTTTGCCAAATCCGAAGCGTACCATCGTATCCAGCACTCGCTAAAGTTTCTCCGGTTGGCGTTAAAAAAGCCACATCGTAAACAAATCCATAATGACCGCGCAGGGAATTAACTCGCTGTTCGGATTGGCTGGGATTGAAATTCCATAGTTTCACCGTTTCATCATAGCTGGCTGTTGCCAAATACTGTTGGTTATTGCCAAAACGAACGGCACTCACCAAAAAATCATGGGCGTTAAATTTTAATGTATTCCGTTCCCCTGTATTCAAATTCCAAATATCGATTTCTCCTAAATTGGTACCGCTGGCTAGCTGAGTTCCATCGCTGCTAAATGCCAGGTCAAAAACATGGGTGACATTGGATTTTTCCAGGGGAGAAAGATTGGTTTGCTGCTGCGTGTCTAGGTTCCAAATCCAAATTTTGCCATCGTTGCCGCCAGTAGCTAGGATATTGGGATTGGTGGGATGAAAGGCAACTGTTTGGATTTTGGTTTTTTGGCTATCTATTTGGAGTTGTATGGGTTGTGAATTGCTGTTGCTATCTGATAGATTCCATACAGCAATTTTCCCGGTACTGCTACCAGCCGCAACTTTCGTGCCATCGCTACGAATATCTACACTTAGAATACGACCAAATTGTCGGCTGAGAAGCTTTTGCCGTAAATTTCCCGTCTGTAAATCCCAAACTTTAACCGTTCCATCGCCTCCCCCGCTAACGAGAATTTTTCCGTTTCGAGACATGGCAATATCGTTAATTCGACCTTTATGACCTTGCAGGGGGGCATTTTTTTCTTGTTGGTTCTGCCAATCCCAAATTTCAATTTGACCTTCAGAACGAGCAATGGCTAATGTTTGATAGTCGGAACTAACTGCTAAACTGAGAACGGCTGCTGCATCTGTTTGGCAATTGGTTTGGGAACTGGTAGCTGGCGTTTTGGTTTTGGTAGTTTGCGTTGCCCTTTGGTTGAGTTTTAAAAAATTGCTATTACCAACCAACCACCATCCCACACCACCTACAATGGCGAGGGAAATGATTAAGGCAATGATTGTGACGGCGGTATCGTTTTTGTTAGACATAGCTGAAATTGGGTTTTAAGTTATTTTAAATTAAATGGGTTGGTGGGGGTGTGCCCTACCCGGGCAATGCCCACCCGACAAAATTCGTGCCCCAGGTACAAATATTCTATAACGAGTCGTTCGGTTGCAGGTACCCTTGTTCGATGAAAAACATCCGCAACGCTTTTTCTTACCAACAAAGCTAGTCGGGTGGGCATTGCCCACCCGACAAAATTCGTTCCCCAGGCACAAATATTCTATAATGAGTTGTTCGGTTGCAGGTACCCTTGTTCGATGAAAAACATCCCAAAGCTAGTAGGGTGGGCAATGCCCACCCGACAAAATTCGTGCCCCAGGTACAAATATTCTATAACGAGTCGTTCGGTTGCAGATATCCTTGTTCGATTAAAAACATCCGCAACGCTGTGGGAAAATCAGAATACGTTCCTACTTGCGTATTTCCTTCATAAATTTCTAATCCCCAATCCGAAGTGCGATCGTAATTGGCTAGCATGAAATCCCATCCCTCTCGATATTCCCCTAACAAAATTTTCTGGGCAACGTATCCCGCTAAAATGCCGTTCACTTCGCCACTATTTTTGTTACTAACAAAGGTTTGATACATGCTGGCGGCAACGGATTCTAAATATTGGGGATACTGCCGCGTTACGTCAACCCAATCACCACTTGCAAATTTTAAAATCTTCGTTGGCGGAAACGAACCGGCGTAGGAACTAAACTGATAGAGAAAAGCATTATCCATGGTAACAAATTCAGTGGTTCCATCGTTGTCTATATCCATAAACGAACCGCCGGCACCATCTCCGCCTACTGCTGTTTCTACGAACTGGTTGCCATCCCAGCTGTAAATGCTAAAAATGGTACAGCAATGGGCACCGCCGCTGAAAGTTTTTACAATTGCTTCTGAAATGCCGTTATTATCTAAATCTTGTAGAAAAGCACTTCCTGTATAAAAGGTAAATTTTTTCTCGGCAACCCTTTCTTTCCCTTGATAGGAAATGGTATATTGTAGGTTTTTACGATCGCTACCGGTGCCGATTTCTATGGGTTCGTAGTTGACTGTTATCTGAATTCCATCTTGTTGAATGGTTCGATTGATGGCATCTTCACCAAATTCGATTTCGGTTTGAGCAATGACGGGAGATGCTGCTAGGAAGGCGGAGGATAGAGCCAGCAGACTTGAAAGAATTTTAGGAGAATTTTTTTTCATGTTTTGTGGTTCCTCAAGTTGGGAAGGTTTGGGATGATTTTGCTCGATCGCGATCGCTTTTTGGTTAACCAGATGGCTGCAATACGACATCCGCATTAGCAAGACCGGATAATGAAACCGAGGAAGAACTTCGGAAAACCCCCTGTAGTCCCCTTGCAAAGGGAGACGGCTTGGAAGATATTTGTGGTTTATATTATCGGATTGGGGATGAGATTCGCTAGCTTCGGAAAACCAATACCAACCGATTTCCGGCTGCATACCACAAAATCCGGAAAATGTCAAGATACCTGGCTGGGGGGTCTGAAAAATTTCTGCGAGCGAGGGGGTTGTTTTGAAGCGCGATCGCGATTTTTCCGCACGAAGTTATGGGAGTTTTAGCCTTGCTAAAGGGAATTTTGGGTAAAATTGAATATAAGACGCCACATTAGGACTTTAAAAGTCACTTTTGATTTTAGCATTTTGGCTACAAAGGCGCAAATCCGTGTTTTAATTGATATAGATTCTCAACAAAAAAATTGCCTGTTTGGGGGAAACGATTGGAATATTAAAACGATAGGCGGCAAGAATATTAGCCACAGCCTAGAGAAAAGCAAATGGTTTCAGGGAATTTCATGGTCGATTTTTGGACCACACATCCAATTTATTTGCCTATTCTTCTATAAAAATACAATATTTGAATCGTTGCGATCGCAGATATTTTCAAGCTGGGGCGGGCACGGCAACCATTTCCCTCACTGGCAAACAAAAGGATAAGATGGAGGCAAATGGCTACCGGAGATTTTTCCATGAGCGAGTTTCAATACTACGAATTCCAATCCATCAACCGCCGCCTGACCAAAGAAGACCGGGAATATCTGAAAAGCCTATCCAGTCGTGTCGATTTGGAAACCCATACAGCGCGTTTCATCTATGCCTACGGCGACTTTCGCGGCGACCCCCTGGAAACCCTCGATCGCTGCTTCGATATGATGTATTACATCGCCAACTTTGGCGTTCGACAGCTCGCCTTTCGCCTTCCCAAAGATGCCCTGGACCCGGAAACCCTCTCTCCTTATTGCATTAGCAGCGAGGCAATCGAAGTTCGACCCACCGAAAAATCCCTCATCCTCAGCATCCAGCTTGCCAATGAAGATTTGGCTACGGGGTGGATTGACGAAAAACAGGATGCCCTTTCGCCGTTGCTTCCCCTCTACGATGACCTTTGCAATGGCGATTTGCGACTTCTCTACCTGGCTTGTTGCCGTTTGCAAACTTGCGAAGATATCTACGACCCGCAAATCAATGAAAATGACAAGCCTTTTGCAGTATCTCCACCGGCAGGATTGGACCAACCTTCTGAGGCGTTACAAGAATTTATGGATTTCTTTAATATTGATATGGATATGGTTGTAGGCAAACAATCGGGTTGAGGGAGGAACGAAAATAAAATTTCCCCAAGCTGTCTGTGGGCCATAATTTGGGGAAAGCTGGGAAATAGCAAGCCAGCGATCGCATTTTTTCGTTGACCGAGCCACCACAAACGCTCTACAAATAAAATAATAGACCTACAACAAGTTTATGAAACAGCCAGCCGACAAACAACCTGCCAACCACCAAGCCGGCGAACTAGGGGAAACGCTGGTTGCCACCTGGTTGCAGCAACAGCAGTGGCGTATTTTGGATCGTCGCTGGCGATGTCGCTGGGGAGAAATCGATATTATTGCTCAATATAATAACAACCAAACCAACGCCCCCATTGCTTTCGTGGAGGTAAAAACCCGCCGTGGGAACAATTGGGATGCAGGCGGCAGGTTGGCTGTGACTCCTAGCAAGCAAAACAAATTGCAAAAAGCTGCGTCTTTGTTTTTGGCGGAAAATCCCCACCTCAGCGAAAATCCCTGTCGGTTTGATGTGGCGTTGGTGCGTTGTTGTCGTTTGACAGCGCGATCGCACCCTGGTTCCACCCATCCACCTCCGGATACTGCTATCATCGTAGGAAATCCTATATACCTAGAAAACCACCAACTGGTTCTCGAAGCCTATATTGAATCTGCCTTTTTGCCATTGGCTTGACCCCAGTCGCGGTCGCTTTTTGCTTTCAGAAATGGCTTCCCTTCCCTATTTCCAGTTTCCAGGCTTCTTCTTATTAACAAAAAACCGATTGCCAGACCGTTCATGAAACCACCTATGGAGTTTTCGCTATGAGTTATTGCCTCAATCCCCACTGCCAACACCCAGAACAACCTGAGATGAGCGAAGTCGAACACCGTACTTGCCACAGTTGTGGGTCTAGCTTGGTTCTCAAAAACCGCTACCGCATCCTCAAACGACTAACGCCGAAAGCTTCTCAAAGAACGTTCTTGGCTGTTGACGAAGATAAACCTTCGACTCCCTTCTGTGCCATCAAGCAATTCAATTTGCCAGATAGCCATTCCTCCGTAACGGCAACGCCACCTTCCCACTCCACTTATTTGCGTTTGGAATCGTTGGCAGAACATCCCCAAATTCCCCAAATGTGGGCGTATTTTCGAGAGGGAGACTATCAATATTCCGTACAAGAATGGATTGAAGGGGAAAACGTAGCCGACGAAATTGGTGCCAACGGAGTTTTTTCCGAAAGCGAACTGCGGGAATTCCTACAACAAGTATTGCCTATTCTCGATTATATCCACAGCCGGCAAATTATTCACCGGGATATTAAGCCAGAAAATTTCGTTCGATCCGGCGATCGCATTTATCTGGTGGACTTCAATAACGCGCAATTTGCCACCGGTACCACCAACCTCTACGCTGGCAACCATCCCATCGGTTCCGCCGAATACGCTGCCCCCGAACAAGTGAAAGGCGCGTGCAGCCCTCGCAGCGATATCTACAGTTTGGGAGTAACTTGCCTGCACTTGCTTACTGGCCTGTCTCCCTTTGACCTGTTCAACCCCAAAACCGATACCTGGGTTTGGCAAGCTTATCTGAAACAACCGGTAAGCAAACGCACCGCTGCCATCTTAGAGGGCATGGTCGCCAAATCCCCCAAACAACGCTACCGCCACGCCAGCGAAGTTGCCAAAGACCTGAACCGCAATCCCGTAGCCTCCGCGATCGCCTTTCACAACGTTCCCACGCCCCAGCAACTCACTCCCAAAACCACCGCCGGTGCGATCGCTAAATTGCGGTTTGCTTCCCTAGGTACTCTAGTAGCCGCCAGCGGCGTTGCTGTGGGCATGTTTGTCAGCCACCTCGCCAACCGACCCACCGTCGAACCTGTAGGATTGCAAGCGCCCAGCATGCATCCGCTGCCTTCTCCCAAAGTCGAACCACCGCAATTCCAAACCCAAGCCGCACAACCCACCTCTCCCGTCAGCAGCATGCTAGATACCCTGGGAACCATTTGGTCGATGGATCGCAGCCAAAACGGGAATTTGCTGGCTTTGGGAACCGATGAGGGAACCGTTGAAGTTTGGAATTCCAAAACCAACCAACGGGTAACGCAATGGCAAGCTGGCGAAGGGGCCATTTGGGCGATCGCAGTAAGTCCTGATGGAAGTAAAGTAGTAAGTGCCACTCAAGACAACCGCGTCAAGATTTGGGATACAGCCACCGGTCAGCTTCTCCACAACCTCAAAGGCCACCACGCCTCCGTCTATACCCTCGCCATCAGTCCCAGCGGTCAGTATCTAGTTAGTGCCGGTCAAGACAATGTCATTCACCTGTGGCACCTGCGTACCGGCATTCACTTAAACACCCTCAAAGGGCATCGCGACGACGTACAATCTCTGGCTTTCTCTCCCTGGGGCAACCTACTGGCTTCCGGCAGCAGCGACGGTACGGTGAAACTCTGGAATATTCCCACCGGTAACTTGCAACAAACCCTCATCGGTCACACTTCCGATGTATGGTCGGTGGCCATGTCTCCCGATGGCAAAACCCTCGCCAGCGGCAGTTGGGATCGCACCATCAAACTGTGGGACGTGCAAACCGGCGAATCCATAGAAACCTTTAGCCAACACGACCGCAAACTCAAATCCCTTGCCTTTAGTCCTGACGGTCATACCCTCGCCAGCAGCGATTTTAGCGGTACCATTCACCTGTCTCCCGTAGATAACCAAGGCATCACCGGTACTTTGAAATCCAATTCCGATTTGGCAGGCATTCTCTTCGCCGATGGCGGTCGTACGTTGCTCAGTGGCAAGCAAGACCGCGTGATGGAATGGAATTTGTTTGCCCACTTGTATCAGTAGTGATTATGTCGACTCGCTCTCCTATTTGGCAACTTCCTCCCACAGAAACTCCCCCTGCCTGGTTTCGACCAATGGTACAACGCTACCTTCCATCTGCGGCAGAGTGGGACGGTCGCTATCTGGCGCAACTGCTTTGGCAGCGAGGCATTCGCCAAGAGGAACAACTGCGGGGGTTTCTCGACTGCAAGGCTTACCAACCCACCAGTCCGTTTGCCTTTGGCGAACCGATGAAATTGGCAGTCCATCGCCTGCAATTGGCTATGGAAGGTGGGGAAGCTGTTGCCATTTGGGGAGATTTCGATACTGATGGCGTAACGGCAACCAGCGTTCTGTGGGAAGGGTTGGGTGAGTTTTTCCCGCCAGAGAAGTTGACCTATTTTATTCCCAATCGCCTGCAAGATTCCCACGGCTTGCATAAGGCTGGCTTGAAACGGTTGGCGTCATCGGGATACAAGCTACTGGTGACTTGCGATACGGGAAACAGCAATCTCGGGGAAATTGACTATGCCGCTCAGTTGGGTATGGATGTTCTTGTTACCGACCACCATACCCTCCCGGATTCCCCGCCGGCGGCGGTGGCGGTTATCAATCCGCGATCGCTTCCTGCTGACCATCCTTTGGCCCATCTGTCGGGGGTGGCGGTGGCGTACAAACTCATAGAAGCTCTTTATGAAAGTTTTCCCCATATTCCCCAACAACCGTTAGAACATTTGCTGGATTTAGTAGCCATAGGACTGATTGCCGATTTAGTGAAACTAACGGGAGATTGTCGCTATCTGGCACAAAAAGGCATCGAACAATTGCAAGCCGATTACCACAAACCCCCCGACCAACGCCACCGACCGGGAATTGGCAAGCTTTTGGACCTTTGCAAGCGTAGTGGCGATCGCCCCACGGATATTTCTTTTGGTATTGGTCCGCGTATCAATTCCGTTAGCCGCATTTACGGCGATGCCAGTTTGTGTGTGGAACTACTCACCAGCCGGGATGTGCAACGCTGTTCGGAACTAGCAGAAAAAGTAGAACTTACCAACCACCGCCGCCAGGAAATGGCAGAACGAGTAGCCGCTCAAGTGAGAAACAAATTAGCCGAAATTGACCTATCTACCACGTGCTTCATTGTTTTGGCTGATGAAAGTTGGTCGGTGGGGATTTTGGGATTGGTCGCCAGTCAAATTGCTGAGGCATATGGCATGCCAACGTTGCTGTTGGGAATTGATGGGGAAACAGCCATGGGGTCGGCACGTTCGGTCTGCGAAATTGACTTGTACCGGCTGATTTGCGATTGCTCCCATTTGCTAACCCGCTGGGGCGGACATCCGTTTGCTGCTGGGATGAGTTTGCCGGCAGCCAACATTCCCCTGTTACGGGAAACCCTCAACCGCAAGCTACGGCATTTGGCAGACAAAAATGAAAATCTGGGGGTTCCTCAGGTTGCTGCGGACTTAAAAGTCTCGGTCGAGGAGTTAGGCAAAAATTTGTTTAAAGAATTAAAATGCTTGGAACCCTACGGCATGGGAAATCCCGTTCCCCGGCTTTTGCTGGAAAATTGCCGGTTTGTCAATCCCTACGATAAATCTCTTCAGGATAAAAGAACGCAGCGACCGATGAAATATAAGAAAACCGAGTTTAAAATTTGCAACCACCGCGGCGATATCGGATTTTCTGGTGTTTGGTGGGGACATCCCAAGGAAGATTTGCCACTAGGAAAGGCTGTGGATGCCATTGTGGAGTTGGAAGCCAATTTGGCGAAAAAGAAATACGAAGTGCGTTTGGTGGATTTTCGCCTACGGGAAACACCAGCTTCTGTAAAAATGACCAATGGCGATGTACCGGCCATTCTCGATTTTCGGCAGGCGACAGAAGTTCCCCAGGGAGAAGAATGGGTTTTGGTGAAGCAATGCCCTCAAAGTTGGGACGAACTGTCTCAATGGTGGCAGCAAGCGGTTCGCCTGCAAAAACCCTTGGCATTGGCCTATCGCTGCAACGAGGAGGTAACCGCAACGGAAATTTGGCAGCGACTGGTTGGCATGGCAAAATATCTCAGCCGTACCCAAAAAATTGTTTCTGAGGCTGATTTGCTGGCTAAATTGCCGATTGCCAACTATCCGCTTTTACAGGTGGGATTGCAGGCTCTCACCCAGCTGGGATGGGAGGTGGTGCAAACCCCTGCGGGTATCCAAATTTTGGGTGATGGGGATTTTTATAACACAAGTCCCGAAAAAATGCAACCCCTCCGGGAAGCGATCGGGGAAATTCAGTTTCGCCGGCAGTATTTCCAAACCGTTCCCATTGCTACCATCCAAGCAACACTACGATAGGGATCCTTGGTTATCCTCCGGCGGCAAAGGCTGCCATAATCAATGCCGAAAGCAGCAATCCCGGACTGAGCAAGAAAACCAATGTTAGCAATTCTTGTGCTTCCATACAATCTATCCGAACGATATTGGCGAATGGACGATTTTACCAGTTTAGCTTAAAAAAATCCTGGCTTTCCAGATGGGCAAATTTTTTTAGATTTTTATAATGAAAGCACCGACCGTACAGCGATCGCGAAGGTTTTGCTATGATTTTAGACTATATTTTCAACGCTGCCAACCTTTTTGTGCTGCCCTTTTGGGCGTTAATGATTTTTCTCCCCAACTGGGGGGTGACCCGCAAGGTCATGACTTCCACCATTCCCTTGGTTCTGCTGGCTGCTACCTACGTTTATCTATTTATCGTTGGGTTTGACAGCGAAGCCGCTTCCTCCCTTGCCAATCCCACCCTCAGCGAAATTGCCGGCTTTTTTGCCCAAGAGTCGGCGGCAGCCATTGGCTGGGTTCATTTTATCGTAATGGATTTGTTTGTCGGTCGTTGGATTTATTGGGAAGGACAAAGAACGGGTTTGGTGACCACCCATTCGCTGATTTTATGCCTGTTTGCCGGACCTTCTGGCTTGCTTTCCCATATCATCACCGCCGGTATCTGGAATCGGTTTTTTGCTTCGGCAGCTAAGGAAACCACCGCCGAAACCAATCCCACAGCTTAATTTTCTGCGAACCTGGGGATGATTTTGGCTAAAATAATGGATTGTCACGCTCTGGAATCTTTCCAGAGTTTTTTTGTGTCTACAATAGTGCTGGTAACGGATGGCCAAAGTTTATGGCAGGGAAACAACGAGCGACATGGTCTTGGTACGCGCAGCTAGCCATCGCAAGTGCGATCGCTGTTTTGGTAGGATGGGGTCCTACCCTAGCGGAAAATCCCGAACACGTGCAAAATCTCATGGAAAACCGCGAGTGCGGGGGATGCGATTTAACTGGGGCGGATTTAAGCGGTATGGATTTGAGCGAAGTGGATCTTACGGGGGCAGACTTGCGGGGAGCTTTTTTGGTGGGAACCAATCTCCGGGATGCGATCCTGGATTTTGCGATTCTTGACAATACAGTTATGACCGATGCTTATTTGATTGGTGCTGAAATGCAGGAAATTTCCCTGGTAGGAGCCGATTTAAGCAATACGGTCCTGCGCGATGTAGATATGGATAAAGCAAATTTAGAAGGAGCGATTCTTCAGAATACGCAATTTAGCGGTGCCGATTTGGATGGTGCCAATTTTCGCAATGCCGATTTGCGTAATGCTGGCTTGAGTAATACTAATATTGCCCAAGCCAACTTCACCCGTGCCGCTATGTCCAACGTAAATTTTAGCGAATCTGACTTAAAAGGATCCTCCTTTGCCGGGGGGTTGCTCAACGACGCGGTGTTTTTTGAAGCCGATTTGCAAGAAACCAATTTCCAGGAAGCCACCCTCAAAGACGCCACGTTTATCGATGCCGACCTGCAAGATGCCAACTTGAACAATACCAACTTACTCAATGCCAAGTTAGAAGGTGCCGACCTGCGGGGGGTGACCTTTTGCGGTGCCATCATGCCGGATGGGGAAACTTCCCTACAGGGGTGCAATTAGAGAAAATTAGCCAGCATCGAACGCACCAGCTGGAAAATGGCGGTAACCGCGATCGCGACTGCCCCAGAAACCACCGCAATCGTGGCAATGCCCAGGGGATTGTTGAGAATACCTCCCGATAGTGGGGACAGAATCACCAACGCCACGGTAATCGCCCCCAAAATGGGCAAATCCTTGCCTTCTATCAGCCGTCGGTTTTGCGCGATCGCCAATCCCGCCGACAGCAACACCGCGATCGCCATGCTAAGGCCCGGGGCCACAAACGTAGCCGCAGCCAGGTACAGCAAAGACCCCTCAAATCCCGTAAAAGCAGCCCCTGCCATCACTTCCACCATAGAAAACGAACGGCTACCAGAGGCAGTTGCAGGCACGTTGGAACTTGGCGCAGGTGCCGGAGAAGGAGCTGGTGGCGACGGGGAAGAACGGCTCTGCTGTTGGGTCGGTGCCAACCCAATCGATGCAGAAGAGGTCCCAGTAGAACCACCGCCACTGGCAGTACCCGATTCTGGCAGAGCTGCCAGCACTTCTTCTGCGGCCTGAAAGCGATCGCTGGGAGTGGCTTGCAACAACTTATCCAACACCGCCGCCGTGAGATCGCTCACCTTGGCTTCCTCGTGCCAGTTCCACTGATTGCTATAAGAATCGTACAAATCCATAGGCTGCCGCCCCGTCAGCAGGGTAATGCAAGTCACAGCCAAAGCATACAAATCCGTTGCCGGATACACCGTACTCCCCGACATTTGCTCCGGTGGCGCAAAACCCATGGAGAAAATGCCAGTGGAAGCACCTTGTTGTTGGAGTTGGGTGCCCCCCATAGCCGCCCGCTTCACAGCACCAAAATCAAGCAAATACAGGCGATTGTCCTGATTGCGCATAATATTAGCCGGCTTGATATCCCGGTGAATGGCATTTTTTTCGTGAACCACCCGCAGAATATCCAAAACCGATCGCAAAACCTCCAAAATTTCCGCTTCAGAAAACTTGCCCTTTTGTTCCAGTTCCTGTTCTAAATTTTGGCCATCAATATATTCTTGGACTAGATAAAAAAATTGTTCGTTTTGGTTGGGGTCGCTACGGGAAGGAATTTCTAAAGGGAAAAAAGCCAAAAGATTGGGGATATTGGGATGTGCGTTGCCCAGCTCTTCCAGGGCCACAGCTTCGCGCTGGAATAAATTTTGCGCCAGTTCCCGTTGCTGGGACGTTAAATCCCCAGAAGGTTGAAATTGTTTGACCACGCACGGACGCATGGCTGGCGTATAGCGGTCTCTGGCGAGAAAAGCTGCCCCAAACCCACCTTGACCTAACAAACGCAAGGGGAGATAGCGCCCAGCCAGAATAATGGGCATACCGCAAGTTGTACAGTATTTTTGCTGGGTGGTCGTGAGGTTGTTTTTATCGTCCAGATCGGGAAAAACGTTGTTGGGTCTGGGACAGCTAGGACGGGTGCAGTAGACTTCCATGCCAGTTGTTTTACCAGTTGCTTTGCCAGTTGTTGTATCAGGTTTTTGGACAAGTGTCATGCCCAAGGCAATTCGGTGACTGGATGGTCACATCGCTGGCAGCGTGCTTGCAGCCTTTTTATGCACCAACCAGCCAGAAAAAATTCCAAAAGCTAGTGGAAACAGGGGTTTGCTTTTAGGTGAGCGTAGAATTGGGCGTACCGGAGTTGGACGACGGTGGCGGTTGTTTGTCCGGTTCAAACGGCGGAGAAGGCGGAACCGGCGGTTTTTTGTTTTCCCATCCCGGCGGCGCAAATTGAGGCAGCAGTTCTCGACTGAAGGCCTCTGCCGCCTTGGAACGGTAGCGGTTGGGATTGTAAATCACCGAAAGCATCCTTTTGACTTCTACATCTTGAATGTGGGCACGGTGTAGGGTGCCTAGCTGCAGTTCCTTTTCAATGGCGGAAGTAGAGACAAAGGCAGCACCCAAGCCCGATTGCACCGCATTTTTGATGGCTTCAATGGAGTTGAGTTCCATTTCAATGCGAAAACGACGGGTATCGATGCCGTAGCGCGACAGCACCTGATCGATGACTTTGCGAATGGTGGATTGTGATTCTAGGGTAATAAATTTCAGTTTGTACAGGTCTTCTTTTTGAATGTTTTCCGTTTTCGCCAGGGGATGGGCAGCGGGTAGTAATAGGGCCAGTTCGTCTTCGATGTAAGGAATAATTTCTAAAGAATCGTGCAGTTCCGCCGGTACTTCGCCGCCAACAATGGCTAGGTCGATTTGACCGTTGAGAACGCTCCAAGCCGTGCGCCGGGTGGAATGGACGTGCAGCTGTACCGATACTTCCGGATAGCGGTTGCGGAACATGCCAATCATGCGCGGCAGCAGATACGTACCGGTGGTTTGAGAAGCACCAATAATTAGGGTGCCTCCCTGCAAGTTTTGCAAGTCTTCTAAAGCGCGGCAGGTTTCCTGGCAAAGGGTGAGTACCTTTTCCCCGTAGCTGAGCAGCAAATGCCCGGCTTCGGTGAGTTGGGCGCGCCTGCCACCGCGGTCGAACAGAGGAACGTTGAGCTGCCGCTCTAAGTTTTGTACTTGCAGGCTAATGGCTGGTTGGGAAACGTACAAACTGTCAGCAGCTCGTTTGAAACTTCCCTCCGCGGCGATCGCTTTGAGAATGCGTAACTGATCCAAAGTGAAAGGCAACTCAGACATATGATATCAACCTAAAAGGGCTTGCGGACAAAATCAACAGCAGCCTGGGCCGTTGGTTGGGCGATCTAGAAAGAAAAGTAGGCTACGTTCGTTAAAATACGCTACAGTATAGCGATTGAGGTCCTTAAAACCTCCCATATGGTTTCTAGATACGCCTAGTATTGAATCTTACTCTATTTAATTTCCTTATATGATGTTCGACCATGGTTCGGTTTGGAATTGGATCGCAGACAGCCACTTGGTGATGGTGGCTCTGCTGGCAGGCTTTGCTCTGGCACACAGCGGTTTGGCTGCTTGGCGAGGGCAAGGAGAGCAATGGTTGGGCGCGCGGGGATATCGCGTCCTGTTTGCCCTGGTCAGTCTGCCTTTGGCCGTGTTGCTGGTCGTATATTTCATCAACCACCGCTACGACGGCGTGCAACTGTGGCAGGTGCAGGATGTGCCTGGAATGCGATCGCTGGTTTGGGTGCTTTCTGCCATTTCCTTTGTTTTCTTATATCCGGCTACTTTTAACCTACTAGAAATTGCCGCCGTGCAAAAGCCACAGGTACATTTGTACGAAACCGGAATTATCCGCATCTGCCGCCACCCGCAAATGGTGGGGCAAGTCATTTGGTGCATCGCCCATACCCTGTGGTTGGGGAGCAGTTTCGCGGTGGTGACCTCTTTGGGGTTGATTGCCCACCACCTGTTTGGGGTTTGGCATGGCGATCGCCGCTGGCTGCAGCGATATCCAGAAGCCTTTCCCCCAGTCAAAGCACGTACCTCCATCATTCCGTTTTTGGCCATTTGGCAAGGACGACAAACCCTGAAACCACAGGAGTTTTTGCGTCCGGCGTACCTGGGCGTGGCCCTATTTGTTTGGCTGCTGGCTTGGGCGCACCCTTACCTAATCCAAGGGAGTGCTTGGTTGGGATGGCGTTAATCAAAATTACGAAAGAGGGGGAAAGATTTTTACAAATTTTAAATTTCCGGCAAGTTGGCAGCGAATCTGGAAATTTCGTTGTAGCATGATCCCAAATAGATTATAAATTAACAAAAAATTTGGGAGAAAACATGCTGTCCGCTCTTAGCGAAAAAGAGTTTACAAGCAAGGTCCTGCAAGCGCCCCAGCCAGTTTTGGTCCATTTTTGGGCACCTTGGTGCGGGCTCTGCAAACTGGTCCACCCCATTTTGACGGAATTCCAAAGCAACTACGGCGATCGCATCCAAGTAGTGGAAATCAACGCCGACGAAAACTTCAAACTTGCCAACGCCTACAAACTAAAAACCCTACCAACCTTGCTTCTGTTCGTGCAAGGGGACGTTTGGCATCGCATCGAACATTTCTCCGGGCGCGAAGAACTCAAACACATCCTCGCCCAATTGGCTGGGGACGACCAAAGCAGCACAACCACAATAGCACCCACTGCTTCTACATACGCCCGCCTATCCTCAGAATTTGGCTAGCCAGTTGAAGACCCATCGGGGCTATGGAAAAATAAAAAATTTTGCCGATTCCCCGCCTGGGTATCCCCCGATTTCTCTAATTCTCCACCTTGTCCATCCATCAACCATCTTGAGAATTCGTCGGTCGATCGAGTAATACGGGCTAGGTATATGTAACAATCTATAAGGGCTAGCCGTTTCAATGACGAACTCTCAAGTAGTATTTTTGCGATGGAACCGATTTATCAGTATGCCTGGCTGATTCCTGTTTTACCCTTAGTCGGGGCGATGCTTGTGGGATTGGGGCTGATTTCCTACAGCAACGCCACCAGCCACCTGCGCAAACCCACCGCCGTTTTTATCATCTCCCTCATGGGAGCGGCGATGGTTTTGTCATTTGCCCTGCTTTGGGACCAAATCCAAGGGGCTGCCCCCTACACGCAAATGTTTGAATGGGCAGCCGCCGGAGAGTTTCACCTCTCCATGGGATATACCATCGACCACCTCGCCAGCCTCATGCTGGTCATCGTCACCACCATTACCTTGTTGGTTATGGTGTACAGCGATGGGTACATGGAACACGACAAAGGCTACGTACGCTTTTTTGCCTACTTGAGCCTGTTTGGATCCTCCATGTTGGGTCTGGTGATGTCCCCCAATCTCGTCCAGACCTACGTGTTCTGGGAATTGGTAGGGATGGCTTCCTACCTGCTGATTGGCTTTTGGTACGAACGCCCTGCCGCCGCCGATGCCTGCCAAAAAGCCTTTGTGGTCAACCGCGTGGGCGACTTTGGCTTTTTGTTAGGCATGTTAGGTCTGTATTGGGCGACCGGTACCTTCGAATTTGACCTCATGGGTTCCCGCCTCAGCGATGCGGTGAGCACCGGTGCCCTCAGTGGCGCGATCGCAGCTTTATTTGCCGTGCTGCTGTTTCTGGGCCCAGTGGCCAAATCCGCCCAATTCCCCCTACACGTGTGGTTGCCGGATGCTATGGAAGGACCCACACCCATCTCAGCGTTGATTCACGCTGCTACCATGGTCGCCGCCGGTGTCTTCCTGATTGCGCGCATGTATCCGGTATTTGGCGAAGTGCCCCTTGCCATGGATACCATTGCTTGGACCGGGGCATTCACTGCCTTTTTGGGGGCAACCATTGCCTTGACCCAAAACGATATTAAAAAAGGTCTTGCCTACTCCACCATTTCCCAACTGGGATACATGGTGATGGCGATGGGCCTGGGTGCTTACAGTGCCGGTTTGTTCCACCTAATGACCCACGCCTACTTCAAAGCCATGCTCTTTTTGTGCTCTGGCTCGACCATCCACGGCATGGAAGAAGTGGTGGGGCACAATCCGACCCTGGCACAAGATATGCGTTTGATGGGTGGTTTGCGCAAGTATATGCCCGTTACCGCCATCACTTTTGCCATCGGTACCCTATCCATTTGCGGCATTCCGCCCTTTGCTGGCTTCTGGTCGAAAGATGAGATTCTTTCCCAAGCCTTTGAGGCCAACGCCGCCTTGTGGGTCGTGGGATGGTTGACCGCCGGTTTGACCGCTTTTTACATGTTCCGGCTGTACTTCCTCACCTTTGAAGGTTCTTTCCGCGGCAACGACCGCGATCTTCGCCGGCAAGTCCTCGCAGAAGCAACCCCAGCTGAAGAACAAGCCGCTTGGGCCGCCGCTTTTGGACCGGGGGCCATGAATCCCCAAGAACTGGAAGCGGAAAGCGATGCCCACGACGAAGCTTCGCATCACCACAGCGAATATCCCCACGAATCCCCTGCCAGCATGACTGTGCCTTTGATGGTCCTGGCAATTCCTTCCATAGCCCTGGGGTTCGTAGGGATGCCGTTTGCCAATTATTTTGAGGAATTTATCTATCCCCCCGAGGCAGCTGCAGAGGTTGCCGAACATGCCGTCGCTTTTGACTGGACGGAATTTACCATTATGGCGGGTAGTTCCGTGGGAATTGCCCTGATTGGCATTACAGTAGCTTCCTTAATGTACCTCTCTGGAAAAATTAGTCCGGCACGGGTTGCCAAATCCCTCGCTCCCTTGTACAAATTTTCTGTCAATAAGTGGTACTTGGACGATATTAATGAGGCCATCTTTGTCAAAGGCTCGCGACGCCTAGCACGACAAATTCTGGAAGTAGACTATCGCGTGGTCGATGGTGCCGTGAACCTCACGGGATTGGCGACGCTTCTCGGCGGTGAAGGATTGAAATATTTCGAGAACGGTCGCGCTCAGTTTTACGCTTTGATTGTATTTGCAGCCATTCTAGGTTTGGTGGTGTTTTTTAGCATGGGATAACGAGACCCCCATGGCCATGGCACACCTGTAACGAGTTGTACGGCGATCTCAACCCTGGCTGCATCCTGCGAACTGCCAAAAGCTAGGTTTGGCTCGATGTTTTTGGTGTCAAAACTTCGGCCAAATCACCATCGATTCCCAGCCTGGCTTGGCGGTGAATGGAATCGGGAAAAAACTATCGAGACAGTGGCGATCGCAAATTTTGGAGTGAAAGATCGTGAATGTATCGGAATTTCCTTGGCTGACAACCATTATTCTGTTGCCCGTAGTGGCAGCTCTGTTGGTACCCATGATTCCGGATCGAGGGGGCAAAACCGTACGCTGGTACGCCCTCATTGTCGGTTTGGTGGATTTTGCCCTCATTGTTTGGACGTTTTATACCCAATACGATTTGTCCAAATCCGGATTGCAATTGGTAGAAAGCTACCCTTGGGTGCCCCAATTCGATTTGAATTGGTCGGTGGCTGCCGATGGGCTTTCCATGCCCCTGATTCTGCTAACTGGCTTTATCACGACTTTGGCGATTTTGGCCGCCTGGCCGGTTAGCCTCAAACCCAAGCTGTTTTACTTCCTCATGCTAGCTATGTACGGCGGGCAAATTGCGGTGTTCGCCGTGCAGGATATGCTCCTATTTTTCCTGGTCTGGGAGCTAGAGCTGATTCCGGTCTACCTGCTGCTGTCAATTTGGGGCGGCAAACGACGCCGCTATGCAGCCACCAAATTTATTCTGTATACCGCTGGTGGTTCCCTGTTTATCCTCCTGGCAGCTTTGAGTATGGCTTTCTACGGGGATACGGTAACTTTCGATATGAACAGCCTGGCGGTGAAGGACTATGCCTATAATTTCCAACTTTGGGTTTATGCGGCGTTCTTTATTGCCTATGCGGTGAAGCTACCGGTTTTTCCCCTGCATACCTGGCTGCCTGACGCCCACGGCGAAGCAACTGCCCCGGTACACATGTTGCTGGCTGGCATCTTGCTGAAGATGGGGGGCTATGCTTTTATTCGCATGAATGCGGGGATGTTGCCCGATGCCCACGCCAATTTTGCCCCGATTTTGGTGATTTTGGGTGTGGTTAATATTATCTATGCTGCCCTCACGTCTTTTGCCCAACGCAACCTCAAGCGCAAGATTGCTTACTCTTCTATCTCCCACATGGGATTCGTTTTGATTGGGATTGCTTCGTTTACCGATTTGGGCTTAAGCGGAGCGCTTCTACAGATGATCTCCCACGGTTTGATTGGGGCTAGTTTGTTCTTCCTGGTGGGAGCTACCTACGACCGCACCCATACGCTCATGTTGGATGAAATGGGCGGTGTCGGTCAGAAAATGCGCAAAATGTTCTCCATGTGGACTACCTGCTCGCTGGCTTCTTTGGCTTTGCCGGGGATGAGTGGTTTTGTGGCAGAGTTGATGGTGTTTGTGGGCTTTGCCACCAGCGATGCCTACAATCCCCTGTTTAAGGTGGTTGTGGTTAGTTTGGCGGCGGTAGGCGTAATTTTGACCCCGATTTACTTGCTTTCCATGTTGCGGGAAATTTTCTACGGCAAGGAAAACAAGGAGTTGGTGGAACACGAAGTTTTGGTGGATGCGGAACCGCGGGAAGTGTTCATTATTGCTTCTTTGTTGGTGCCGGTGATTGGCATTGGTTTGTATCCCAAGATTGTTTCGGGTATGTACGATGCCACTACCCAGCAAATTACGGCGCGACTTCGCCAGTCCGTGCCGACGCTAGGAGAAACTTCCCAGGTGGCTTCTTCGACAAATACCTGGCCAGCTTGGCAAGCCCCTGCGATCGCAAAAGATTAGCTTCCATGCTCTCTTAACGCTAACAAAAGGACAGGGAACGCGCCTGTCCTTTTTTTCAATGGCAACCATAGATTTTTCCTATATTCAGACTTAGAAAAAATCCCCCAAAGCGACCATCGCTCTACCTGGATCGAATCCGATAAAATATTCATCTACCTGGCAAGCTACATTTTTCCTGACTGTCATATATGCTGCAATATCCCCAAACCAAAACGGTAGACCATATCGATACCTACCACCGAACCCAAGTAGCCGACCCCTATCGTTGGTTGGAAGATTTGGATTCTGAGGAAACCAAGGCTTGGATCGAAGCGCAAAATCGCGTCACGTTTGCCTATTTAGAAGAAATTCCCCAACGCCAACAGATTCAAGACCGCCTCACCCAACTTTGGAACTACGAAAAATACAGCACCCCTTGGCGACGGGGAAGGCGCTATTTTTATTTTAAAAACGATGGCTTGCAAAATCACAGCGTTCTCTACACGCTGCGATCGCTTGACGGCGAACCGCAAGTTCTCCTAGACCCCAATACGTTCTCCGAAGATGGTACGGTGGCTCTTTCTGGTATTGCCATCAGCGATGACGGTGGTTGGATTGCCTACGGAACTTCTGCGGGAGGGTCTGACTGGCAGCAGTGGAAAATCCGCAACATCGAAACTGGCGAAGATTTGGCAGAAACCCTCAACTGGATTAAATTTTCCCACGTATCTTGGACCAAAGATAATCAGGGGTTTTACTACAGCCGTTACGACGAACCCCAACCATCGCAACAGCTTTCCAGCCTCAATTACTACCAAAAACTCTACTACCACCACCTGTATACTCCCCAATCGGAAGATGTGCTGGTCTACCAACGCCCAGACCAAAAAGAATGGGGATTTAGCGGTCGCGTCACCGAAGACGGTCGTTATTTGATTATCTCCGTTTGGAAGGGCACCGACCCCAAAAATTTGGTTTTCTATCAAGATTTAACCCAACCCCATGCCCCAGTGGTGGAACTCATTAGTGAGTTTGAAGCGAGTTACCGCTTGATTGGCAACGATGGGTCGCGGTTTTGGTTTTTTACCGATTGCAACGCTCCCCGAGGCAAAGCGATCGCGATCGATATTACCACGGGGGAACGCGAAGAGGCGATCCCCGAACGTGAGGAAATCCTGGAAGATGTGACCCTGCTCAACCATCAGTTGGTTGCGGCTTACCTCAAGAATGCCTACAGCCAGATCGAAATTTTCCAACTCGATGGCACCTTCGTTCGCAATGTAGAACTGCCGGGGATTGGTTCTGTTGGCGGTTTTGACGGCAAACCAAGCGATCGCGAAACCTTCTACAGTTTTACCAGCTTTATCCATCCTCCCACCATCTACCGCTACGATATGGTCACCGGGGAAAGTACCCTCTACCGCCAGCCACAGGTTGACTTCGACAGCCAACAATACCGCACCGAACAGGTCTTTTACACCAGCAAAGATGGTACCCAGGTGTCCATGTTTGTTACTTATAAAAAAAGTTTGTTACCCAACGGAGAAAATCCCACCTATCTTTACGGCTACGGCGGTTTTAATATTTCCCTGACGCCCAGTTTTTCCGTGACTCAAGCTATTTGGCTGGAAATGGGAGGCATTCTTGCTATTCCCAATCTCCGCGGCGGTGGCGAATACGGCGAAGACTGGCACCAGGCGGGCACCAAACATCAAAAGCAGAATGTCTTTGATGATTTCATTGCGGCTGCGGAATGGTTGCAGGAAAATCAGTGGACCAGTCGCGAAAAATTAGCTATCGGTGGTGGTAGCAACGGTGGTTTGTTGGTGGGTGCTTGTATGACTCAACGCCCGGACCTATTTGCAGCAGCTGTCCCTGCTGTTGGCGTGATGGATATGCTACGCTTTCATAAATTTACCATTGGTTGGGCTTGGAAAAGCGATTACGGCGACCCAGACAACCCAGAAGACTTTCCTGCTTTATACGCCTATTCCCCCCTACACAACCTCCAACCCGGTACTCGCTATCCTTCTACGTTAATTACCACTGCAGACCACGACGATCGCGTCGTTCCCGCCCACAGTTTTAAATTTGCCGCTGCCTTACAAGCTGCTCACCAAGGCGAAAATCCCGTGTTAATTCGCATCGAAACCAAAGCCGGTCACGGTGCCGGCAAACCCACCAGCAAGCGGATTGAAGAAGCCAGCGATCGCTTGGCCTTTTTGGTCCGCACTTTAGAGATGGTGGTTTAGGGAACGTACCGAGCATGCGAGCGTGGGGGCGTGGAAAATAAGGAGGAAGTAGCAGATTTAGGAAATAAATTTATTTTTGTCTCCCCCATGCGCCCACGCTTCTCCCCCAACCTACTCCTCATACTGCCAAGAAACCTCCATTGCCTCCTCATCAAAAATGCGCTTGGGTTTCAAAATCAACAACACCTCAGCCCACAAGGGCACCTGGGGGTCCGCATCAAACCAAGTGAGCTGGAGCTGTCCTTCTTTTTCTACCAAGAAATAACGAAACGCTTCAAAAGTACGAATGGCGCGATCGATAATTACCAAAACTGGTTCTGAATTTTTCACCTCGTTTTCCTCAGCAGGAGAAACCAGCAACGCATCCACCGACATAGCACTGGCATCCGTTCGCGCCGTGGCGTGGATGGCAACCGGGTCTTCCGCTTGGCGAATCACCGGCCAGCCTGGTAGGGGCACAAACTCTCCAGATTTGGCAATTTTAGCCACCTGAAAGGGGTCTTCGCTACCCAGAGTGGGGGTATTCTCCAAATCTTTTGGCGTCAGGGGAAACGTACCCACAACCGGTACGATCCGCGGCAGTTCGATTTCTGTTTCCACCCGATAGGTGGGGGCAGTGGGTGCTTTGCTTTGGGGAACTGCTGCCAAATCACTCAGTAAATGTTCGAGTTTTTGCCTGGCAGTCTCCGAATGTGCGTATCGCAAGCCACTGGCAATGAGGCGAGTACGGCTTTGCAAGTCAGAATAGTCGCGCGCGCGTTTCCAGTAGGCGTAGGCAACGGCATCTCCGGGATGTTCGGTGAATCCTTCAGGGATTTCCGCGAGGCGGGAAAAATCTTTGACGGCTTTGGTGACTTCGCGAACGTCGGCGATGCTTAACTGCCTTTGGTAGCTGAATTCGGCGACGGCAATGCGTTCGTCGTTGCTTAATACCCGCAGTTCGTACAAAATGTCGCTGCCGGTTTGTGCGTAGTGCGATCGCAGTTGCTCTGTTGCCTGGGTGGCGAGGGAGGTATCGTAGACCTGAGAAGCTACAGCCAACTGATTTTGCTGGGAGGTGGTGATGCCGGTTTCGTCAAAAATGGCTTTGGGGTCGTAGCCACCCTTTTGCAAGCGCCAGATTGCACGTCCTCGATCGAGCCAAGTGCCTTCTTGACGGCGCAACGCATCGAGCAGTTGCCTGGCTTCCCTTTCGGAAAGGGATGGATTTGGCGGGGTTTGGTAGGAAGGGGTTTCGCTCATGGCGTTGGGAAAATTATTGAGAATGCTAGTGGTTTCCGTCGCGATCGCTAGCTGAATTGTACCAAATTTTCCAGTGCCCTCGTTCCTATGTGCGAAAACTGGTTTTTCCTGGCATTTTCCCCACCGCGATCGCCAACTCGTGCCTTTACTAGAAAGCCGCAGCAGGTGCTAACCAAACCTTAACTTCGAATTATCCTTTTTTTGAAATCATAGAAGGAAAAGTATAGGTGGGGTGACCCTTTCACCATCCATCCCCAAAAGGGGCATCGAACCACATTGACGGCTAGATGGGTCCCGAAAACCACATTAAGGTTACCAGTTGCTAGCTGCCGGCAAAACAACCATTTGTAACACCACCAAAATGTCTGAAAACCATTCATGAGTCGAGGGAATTTACCGACCAAGTCATCCCAGCATCGGAAACAACGTGTCAAACTCCAATTGTCAGTCATCCAAGAGCGCGTTGTACACGGAGTTCTGGCACTTGCGGCCAGCATTCCCGTCATCATTGCTCTATCCATTCTGGCAATCTTTTTGTACCACGCATGGATGTTTTTCCAACAAGTTCCCATTTGGGAATTTTTCACCGATACCGAATGGACGCCTGATTATAAAAGCCGGCAGTTTGGGGTTATTGTTTTGATCAGCGGTACCCTGACCATTACCGCGATCGCTATGTTGGTGGCCATTCCCACAGGGATTTTAGCGGCTATTTATCTCAGCGAGTATGCCAACCCCTCAGTACGTCGTTTCCTCAAACCCAGCCTGGAAGCCCTTTCTGGCATTCCCACCATTGCCTACGGGTATTTTGCTATTCTCTTCCTTACCCCTTTTTTGAAACATGTAGTACCAGGATTACCGCCCTTTAATGCTTTGAGTGCGGGATTGATGACCGGCATTTTAATCACCCCCATTGTTTCCTCCATCAGCGAAGACGCCTTTCATAATGTGCCCACAGCTTTACGTGAAGGGGGCTATGCCCTGGGCTTTACCAAACGGGAAGTGACTCTCAAAATTTTATTGCCGGTAGCCTTTCCTGGCATTGTAGCTGCCTTAACCCTAGCAGCTTCCCGTTCTTTGGGAGAAACCATTATTGCCAGTATTGCTGCCGGGCAAAATCCCCAGCTTACCCTCAACCCTCTCATCCCCGTAGAAAGCATCACAGCTTATATGGTGCAAGTGAGTTTAGGGGGCGTGGCGACAGGGTCTTTGCGTTCCCATACCATTTTTACCCTGGCTTTGGTCTTGTTTGTAGTTACCTTTGCTCTCAACGGTCTTGGCCATTGGTTGGTACGCCGCCACAGCCAGGAAATGTCGGGGTTGGTGATTCCCCAGCCGGAACTGACCGAACAAGAGCAAAAGGATATGGAAGCATCCCAATTGAACGCTCAAATCGAACTGACTCCTTCCCAACAAGAAAATTTATTTTTCGCCAAATACATCCAACGCAATCGTTTCGATACTCTGTTTGAATTTTTATCCGCACTGGCGGCTTTTGTGGGCATCTTGGTTTTTGCTCTGTTGGTTATTGTCACCCTACAAAAAGGTGCCCATCAGTTGGATTGGGTCTTTTTAAGTAGCTTCCCTTCTCGCAATCCAGAAGAAGCAGGTATTTATGCGGCTTTGATTGGCACTTTGTGGATATTGGTTGGTACAGTGGCACTGGCTTTTCCCATTGGATTGGGAGCAGCTATTTATTTAGAGGAATATTTACCCCAAACTCGCCTCAGCGAACTGTTGGAAATTCACCTGGCCAATATGGCAGCTGTTCCGCCAATTATTTACGGTTTGTTGGGACTGGCGGTTTTTAGCGAGACTTTTGGTTTTATCACGGGTGGCAACAGTATTTTGGCAGCAATTTTGACCATTGGGATCTTAATTTTACCGCCGGTTATTATTACAGCGCGAACAACTCTGCGTTCGGTTCCTGGCGAACAACGACAAGCCGGTTATGCGGTGGGAATGAGCCGCTGGCAGGTGATTTGGAGTATTACTCTTCCTAGAGCGTTGCCTGGATTGGTGACGGGGATGTTTTTAGCAATTTCTCGCGCCATTGGCGAAACTGCACCTTTGATTGCGGTAGGGGCAGTTGCGTTTTTGCGGTTTACTCCTTCCTTTTCGGTTGAGGGGTTGCAAACTAGTTTTACTACGCTGACAACGCAAATTTTCTTTTGGGTATCCAAACCCCAAGAAGCTTTTCGTGAAAATGCTGCCGCCGCTATTTTGGTTTTGGGTGCGATTGTTTTGTTTTTAAATATTGTGGCGGTTTTGCTGCGTGATATATCTCGCCATCGTCGTTAATTTTGAGGAGGAAAAATTGTATGTCGGAAAATACGCTAACTAACTCGGAAAAGGAAGATTTAAATGGTCCCCAAGAGGTGATTTTAAGGACGGAAGATGTATCTGTGGCTTACGATGGTACCCCTGCGATCGCCAATGTAACGCTGGGAATTTTTAAAAATCAAATTACCGGTTTTATTGGTCCTTCTGGCTGTGGCAAAAGTACGTTGCTACGCTGTTTTAATCGCCTAAACGATGCCATTACCCGCGCTGAGGTGACGGGCAAAATTTTTCTACACGAACGGGAAATCTCCCGCATCAATCCCGTGGAAGTCCGCCGTCGCATTGGGATGGTTTTTCAACGACCCAATCCCTTTCCCAAATCGGTTTATGAAAATATTGCTTTGGGGTTGCGCGTGAATGGCTATCGCGGTGAGATAGACGAACGGGTGGAACATGCCTTGCGTCAGGTGGGTTTGTGGGAAGAAGTGAAAAATGATTTGCGCAAAAATGCCTTGCATCTCTCTGGTGGCCAGCAACAACGCCTGTGCATTGCCCGCGCCATTGCCCTCAACCCGGAAATTTTGCTGATGGACGAACCTTGTTCTGCTTTAGACCCCATCTCTTCGTCGCGGATTGATTATCTTTTGGAAGAAATGAAGCAACAATATACGATTGTTATTGTTACTCACAACCTCAAGCAAGCAGCGCGGGTGACGGATATGGTGGCTTTTTTCAATGTAGATACCACCGATAGCCAACGGGTGGGTCGGTTGGTGGAATATGCCCCCACCACAGTAATTTTTCGCCAACCCAATGTTCAGGCCACTTGGGAATACGTCTATCAGGGATTTTCCGGCTTGCAATCGGGAAGCGATCGCTTGCTTTCTGCTGAGTCGAGCGAATGAAACCATCAGATCAAATAGCTGCCAGTCAGGTTCTACTCAAAAATTCCACCTGCGGTTCCACCGGGTCTCGCACCAAAGCAATGCCATTAAACTCCCAACGATCCAGCACCTCTTGCAGTTGGGAAGCCGGCAGTGATTCGATCCCAAAGCGGTCGGCTACCTCCGGAGCGTGGGTATTTAGGTAGCTCAAGGCTTCGTATTGTTCTCGAAAAGCCAGTACGTAGTTCAGGCGTTGTTCCTCGTCGGGTCTGGCTTGCAAATATTGTCCGTTTTGTCGGGAACGAACCAAATAGTAGGTTTGCGAGTACATAACAGTTGTATTTTTCAGCGATTGAAAAGATTACTCTTGCCCTAACTGAATCCTGGGGTCCACAAATTTTAGCAATAAATCGGCGATCAAATTGCCCACAATCAACATGGTAGCTCCCATCATCAGACTTGCCATCACCAGGTACAAATCCTGAGATTGTACCGCTTGTAGGGTTAAAAGTCCCAATCCCGGCCAGTTGAAAAATAATTCGGTGATAAAAGAACCGCTGAGCAAATTGGCAAATTCAAACCCCAAAATGGTGATAAGCGGGTTGATGGCATTGCGCAACGCATGGACATAAATAACCCGATTTTCCGGCAGTCCTTTGGCACGAGCGGTGCGAATGTAGTCTTGGCGCAAAACATCGAGTAGCTGACCGCGCATCAACCGCTGCAAGCCAGCAAAACTGGTAATGCTCAGGGCAATGGTGGGTAGAATTAAATGCCAGCCAATATCGAGAACTTTACCGATGAAGTTGAAATCGGCGTGGTCGATGCTGGTCATACCACCAACTGGAAACAGAGGAGAGGTTTTTTGGGCTAAAAATAAAAGCAGCAAGGCGGTAATGAAGCTGGGAAATCCCTGGCCGGTGTAGCTCATTAGGCGCAAAAAGCGATCGATGGCGCTGTTTTGGCGGATGGCGGCTAAAATGCCCAACGGAATGCCAATGGCCCAGGTAACCACCAATGAGGAAATCGCCAGCAGCAGCGTGGCCGGAATGCGTTCCGCTAGCACTTCGGTAACCGGTCGTTGGTAGGTGAAACTGCGGCCGAAATCCCCTTCGGTGATGATGCTTTGCAGCCACAGCAGGTATTGCTGCACCGGCGGACGGTCCAAACCAAACTGGCGGCGCAATTGTTCTAGGGTTTCTTGGGAGATTTCTGGGTTTTGCTGCAGGTTATCCAAGTAGTCACCCGGTGCCAGTTGGATAATGGCAAAACTGAGTACCGAAGCCAGCAACAGGGTGAAAAGTCCTTGTAACAGGCGTTTGAGTGTATAAGTAAGGGTATCGCTGGTGAGGGCAGCGATCGCTTTTTGTTGCAGATTTTTCCACTGTTGGCTGGCTAGGCTCATAGATTGATGCTTGGATTTAATATTGGATCAAACTAACCACAGGGGTATGGTGATTGAATTTTTTCCTGCCTTCTAAGGCTAAAAGCTCGATGACAAACACACAAGCAGCCACTTGTGCCCCAGTTTTTTCCACCATATCCGCCGTTGCTTTGGCAGTGCCACCTGTTGCCAGCAGGTCGTCCAAAATCAAAACGCGATCGCCCTGGCAAAGAGCATCTTTATGAATTTCCAACAATCCTTTCCCATACTCTAACTCGTATTCGATGGAATGTACCTCCGCCGGTAGCTTGCCCGATTTGCGCACCGGAATAAAACCTACGCCCAATTGTTGGGCAATGGGAACGCCAAACATAAACCCTCTAGATTCAATTCCCACCACGCAATCGGGGGTAAAAGCGGCACTTTGTTCGGTCAAAGCATCGATGGTATAGCGCAAACCTTGTGGATCGCGCAGTAGGGGGGTAATATCTCGGAAAATAATGCCCGGTTCGGGAAAATCTGGAATATCGCGAATTAAAGATTTTAAATCCATAATCAGTGAAATTGACTTGGTAGAATTGCGGTTGCACTAGCGAATTTGGCCAGTTCCCAGGCCAAGATTAGTGACATAGTGACATACTCCAGACAGCGACCGCTACGCGGTACGCTGCTGGCTTCTCCTCCCTTTAGAGGGATTCGCGTTTTTTAGTGAGGCGATGCCCCACCCCACTTTCTTAATTAAAATTCCTGAGTTTACATCCCTTTGGAGTTCAATACCGCAATGAGGACAACTATTATGCCAACGGTCAGATAACTCTTTCGGGACTCGGTTGAGACAGTTAGAGCAATGCCGAGACGTTCCTTTTGGATTTACCTTAATGACTGGTTTACCAGCTTTTTCGGCTTGGTAGAAAAGGATTTCATTGAGGAATTCCGCTATCCCCGCATCAGCAAAACTCTTATTTAGTCCCGATCTGGCTGATAAACGGTTGGGGAGATAATTTCCATTTTCATCTTGTTTAGGTTGGCCTCGACCCGTCATGTTGGATCCTTGCAAATCTTCCACAAATAAAACATCTGCCCGATCCAACAGTTCTCCAGCTAATTCGTAATGCCATTGTTTCCGTTGTCTAGCAATCTTTTGATGAAGTTTAGCAATACGTTGGTTTAACTTCCGTCGAGGCTTAAAACCTTCCGCTTTCTTGTCTCTGTTGACTTGAAGCTTAGCTAATTTGTCTTCAGCTTGACGGTAAAACCTACGCGGTTCTTTGGTAGACCCGTCCGAACCAGCTACAAAACACTCCCAGCCCGAATCAATACCAAGATTATTATCTTGAGTCGTCTTGATGTCCAAAGTCGCAGAATCTGGGATTGATTTATCCTCTAATGTTAGCGTGACATACCAGCCATCTGCCTTTTTCGTAATCAACGCTCGTTTTACCTTAACCCCTTCGGGGAGAGGGCGATGTCGAATAAATTTGATTTCCCCTAGCTTGGGAAACTTGACTCTGTTCCCGTTAACGGGGTCGGAGGGCATAGAGGAGAACGCCATAGTGCGATAACGATTCTTCCCCTTAAATCTGGGTTTACCGCTGCGCTTACCATTGCCATCCCCCTTTAACCATCGCTGAAAAGCTAAATTAACCCGCTTAACTACATCTTGGAGGACATGAGTATGAACTTCCTTATACCACGGTCTTTCCTCTTTTAGTTGAACCAAAGAACGTTTTTGACCGTAATAAGTTGGTTTTTCTCTTGGTTTAGCAATACTGCTAACCAAAGGACAAGCGTTGATAGAACAATGATTCATTTCCCACCAATCAAACCTGTCAGTTAGAAGATAATTATACTGATACCTCAGCATATCCAACCAGCGCGTCATTCGACACCGTTGGTCATAGGTCGGTTTCAAGCGGTATTGGTAAGAAGGAATCATCCTCTGTCTCTCTAGCTGTTAAAGTCAGTTTAGCAAAAATTGGTACGGTGATTGATGAAAAATGATTTTGTTTCTAGTGGTAGAGCCGTTTCTGAGCTAAAAGCACACCACGAGTCTTACTTTATTGCTAGTTGTGGGGGAGTTACAGGTGCCCAACTGAAAAATTACGTGGAGAACCAGAACCGACCCGATTCATTGTGCCTTTCCGCTTCGCTACGAGTCACAGGCTATCCTTCCCGTTGCTCATGCTGACGCATAGAGCGCGGGGCTGTCGCCCATAGCTCAAGGCATATTCTAACCGGATCGCGGAAAATCTTCGATACGTTTGCAAGCCCTGTCGCTTTCGCACCGGGAGGAAACACGAACGGCGGCTTGAATTGCCTTCCCCACGCCCGAAAAGGGCGAAAAGAGGTACAGTTTCTGCTCTTTCGGTGTTTTAGCCGGAATCGTCTACCCTGTACGGTATCATATTTTCCTCGCCAATGTTTTTAGGGCTGGTGGGGCTAACGGCACTGCCTTCCCCCTGGTAGGGCGGTTTAACCGTTAACGGCAGAGCGACAAACACCGAAAGCATTTGTAGGTTCCATGACCTGAAAAACGTAGTTAGTTAGTGAAGACCTAGGCTGGTCAGCTACCTGAAGCTGGAGGCATGAAGCCCCCGTGCTTCAGCCGGGGGTGTTGAGGTTTGTCACCGGCAGTGGTTCTTCAGAAAGGCTCTCGGGCCAATTGACTTCCGAATTGGAAAATCAAATCTTGCCAGCTGCTCTGTCGCACCCACCTACATTCTATAATTTTAAAGGAGTGGGAATGCTAGGGGGATGGCTGATAGGTTGCCCGGATACAATGGGTATCTTAAATGGGTATAGTTGCCAGGGAAATGGTGTCAAAAAACAAAGGATGATTAGGAATTAGGATAGGAATGACGAACGATTCTGTGGAACGAGCACCCGCAAATTCCAACAAAAATGTCAATCTGGCCAGCGGTGCGCCGGTATCGGAGGAAGCAACTAGCTCTCCCATGCTGGCCATGCTCCCCGACCCGCCTTTAGACGAGCGCGAATGCCCGCCACGCTCGCGGACGCAATTGGACTTGCTTTTGCTAGCCATTGAGGCATTGCACTTGGGCGGTTCGGAGGAGTTTTTGCAGGTAGCCAAAGAGCTGGGGTTGGAAGATATTATTCCCAACCGCGTGACCTTGTGGCAGCTGCGCAGTGCCAATCCCTGGCGTCTCCACAGCCAGCGGCGTACGTTGCGTTGGCAGGAAGGCAAAGCGTTGGTGGCGATTGTTTGCCATCTCAGTCGGCGGCTAACCTTTACCATTCGCCAGTTGTTGGTGGACGATCGAAAATTGCAGGAAAAACAAATTCCCTACCGGCAACATCTACGTATTTCCCAGTATTTGGAGCGTTTTCGCTCTCACTATCGTTCCCGCATGAATCTCCGCCGCAGTGCTGTTGCCGCCTACAGCAGTGACGAACGCCTCAACGAGCTGGCGATGGGATTGTTGGGGCAGCTTTTATTTTGTACCGGTACCTACGGCATGCAAAGGCTGTGGATGAGTTTGTTTGAGGGAGAGGTGTAACGGCATGACGATTCAACGTCAGTACCAGCTGCCCAACTGTACTTTGGTTTTGGAAGGACTAACGGACTCGCAAAGCTACACCCAACCGAGTCTGGATGTGATGTCAATTCTGATTGACGCCCAGTGCCATTTTCACACCCAGGAGCAACAAGTGGGCGGTGGCATGGAATTTTTGCAGGGGTTGGTGGCGGCTGTAAGTCGCTACGCCCAAGAGTTTTTGAGTCAAACGCGATCGCTGGCTGGTTTGGGCGGTACTATACCAGCGGTACAGTTGCAACCGGTGGAAGGCAACCGTCACTGTTTGTTGGTATATCCGGAAAGTTCCTCCATGGAAGGGGAAAGCAGCGATCGCCAGGTCCAACAGATCTATCTTTCCACATTAGAATTATTCGACCTGCTAGAAGCGATCGACCAATTGCTGGCGGACCGATTGACCCTGCCCCATCTTTCCCTACAACTGCAACCGCTGCCCAAACAGTACGTCCAACGCAGCAGCGACCCCAACCAACAGGTCTTGCCAGCAGCAGTAGGCATCGCCGGCGTCGCGATCGCGGGAGCGGTCTTTTTCTGGATGCCCTATCCCGAAGTCAAACGCCCGCAACAACTACTTCCCGATTCCCAAGACCAAAACCCAACCTCAACTTCGCCAGCCACCACACCAACTCCCCAGCCCTCTCCCCAAAACAGCGCCACCAACCCCGAACCCACCCTCGAGGGCGAACCCACCGTAGAACCCACTCCCGAAGCGCCAGCATCGGAAACCGCCACGCCAACTCCCCCTTCCGTAGAAGAACTACAGGCGGCTTTGTCCATTCGGCCGGAAATCACCGACCCCAACCAGTTAGAAGCTTTGAAATGGCAGCTTTATAACGAATTAGAAAAAGCTTGGGACAATCGAGAATATGTAGAAGACTTAGAATACCAAGTTGGCGTGGGCAGCGATGGTGCTATTCTAGGCTACAAACATCTCAACGCCCCTGCCGAACAGCAAACAGAGAGCACGCCCCTGCCAGATTTGGTGTATCTGCCCACCTCCGAAGAGGCAGCCGCCCCAGAATCCGTCGCCCTGTTCCGGGTGGTATTTACCGAAAACGGCAATTTAGAAGTTAGTCCCTGGCGCGGTTATATTTCCGAACCCGACCCGCCGCCGGAAATTCAGGATGCAGCCACCATTTTGGACTTGCAGGACCGCCTGATCGAGAAGGTTACCGAGGCCCTACCGGAAGACCCCACCTTTGACGAACCTTTGGAATATCGGGTGGAAATGAGCCAGTCGGGTGCCATGATCGACTACGAAGCCCAAACCCAATCCGCTCGCCAGCAAGTTTCCCGAACCCCCCTCGCCGGTTTGCTGGAGCCCGCGCAAAGACTGGCCCGGGATGAAAACGGTGCCGTGAGGCGCGCTCGAGTGGCCGAGTTTCGCCTGGTGTTTCAGCCGGGGGGAACCCTGGAAGTCAGCCCCTGGCATGGATTCCCCTAAAAAACATAAAGAAAAACCTACTTGAGTTGGGGCTTGACCCGGCAACAAGTAGGTTGGCATAAGATTTGTTTGGGGTTCAACCGCACGGTTGCTACTGCCAGTAAGCTTGCTGCGGTCCCGACCAAACTTTATCGGCCGTGCGACCAAATAAGACAGCTTCGTCTTGGTTGGCGGCTACCGTGGTGCCGTCGAAATTAACTGCCCATAGGGACCATTGCGGTTCGCCCATGATGCCGGCGCGAAACAGAACGCTATTGTTATGGTTTTGGCTCCATCCCAACAAAATGGCATTGGTGTATTCAATGTTATTGGGGGCGATGGTGGCTGTACGGTCTTGTTGCCGGTCCCAAATCACAGCATAATCGGAAGCGACTGAAGAGTTGAAAATCCCTTCAAACTCCCTAGCCAAAACGCGATCGCCCCCTGAAGACCAAGAAACAGGTACCAAAATGGACATCGCGCCTTGGGGCACTTCAGAAGCAGCAACGGCAAACGGGTGGTCGGCAAAAGGAGAAGTGGGCGTAATGGCACGCAGATGTCCGTTTTGCAGGTTTTCTACAAATAACACACTGCTCACGTGGCTGCGATACAACTCCGGTTGGACGCGCAATTTAATCCGGCTGTAGGCAGCATACTGACCGTCCGGAGAAACCAGAGATTGGCTGCGGTAGTAACGGACGCCCGACCCGCTTTGGGAACTCACCTCTTGGTGCGTATTAATAATCCAGCGCCAGGGAATGGGATGGCGGCTGCCAAGAGGGTCTTGAGGAACTGACGATTCGGCCATGGAGGACTCAGAGCCACGAGTCTCTGTGGTTTCAGAAGGTGAGGCGGCACTTTCAGACATACCTGCAAAAGGTACGCTTAGAACCGCCAGGATCGCCGTAAGTCTCAGCAGACTTTTACGCAAGAGGATGGTATTTAACATTGAGCAATAGAAGCTTGTAGACGACGCAGAAAGTGTGAGGATGAACGCCTACAAATGAGCGACGCACCGACGTAAAACCACGAAAGCACAACACAGACGACTAGGAAAATAGCTGGATTTTCCTGCTGCTGGTGGCTTCCGCGAATCTTTGTGTATTTTCAATGTCATACAAGATGCTATTTTTTAGCTTATCATTTTCTCCTGGGTTTGACGGGAAATTGTTAAAAAACACAACAATCGATTGGCAGATACCTCGCCAACGCAGAGACTGGTTTGAATGGTAGTGCCCCTTCTGGCGATCGAGAATCCCCTTTGGATGTTGTCCCTTGAAGGTGTGACCCATTGATGCCAAACCTACTGCCCAATATCACAAAAATCATAAAAAACGACTTAGATCGAAACTTTTTTGTCCGGATTCCTCCGTATGGAACCGTTCCCCAACCATCATCAGCAGAATTTGCTCGGCATAATCGATCGCCCCTTTCAGTTCGTCGCGCAAAATTTCCAACCCACCATTGGCATACTCTTCAAAAATCTGTATGCGTTGGGCTTGGGAGTCCGGATTGCTATTGGCTAAAATCTCTTTTTCTTTGATTTCGCCAATGGCAATTAGATCCACGATTGCATCGTAACCGCGATTGACAAAATAATCTTGGGAGATGGGGCCCGGTTCGCGTTTGGAAATGCTTTGCAAGGGTTCCCGTTTGCCCCGCTTGACTCCCAAAGCTGCTGCAAACAAAACCGCATCGGCATAGGTAGAAAACAAACCGGTTTTGCTATCGGTCGCTGTTAGGGCTTTGACCAAATCAGCTTTATCCTGGGCAATGCGAATTCTTGATGGTGCCATGGCTGCCAAAACGTGGTTCCCGTTGGTTAATGACGGAATGAGTGGTTTTTGGGGTTCCCAATTTTGCTAAAATAAGAGTGTTTGGCTCTATGTCCATTGCACGCTTTCCCAATTGGCTAGATTTTAACTTTCCTATGCCATTTCCCATTTGTATCGTTCTCGGAACGCGCCCAGAAGCTATCAAGCTGGCACCAGTTATTGCTGCGTTTCAACGGTCCCCCCAGTTTTGTCCCCATGTGATTCTAACCGGACAGCATAAGGAAATGGTAGCTCAGGTGATGCAGCTGTTTCAACTGCACGCCGACTACGATTTAGAAATTATGCAAGCCTCCCAGACGTTAGGGGATATCACCTGTCGCAGCCTGACGGGGTTGGAATCGCTGTTTGCGAAAATTCAACCGCATTTGGTGTTGGTTCAGGGGGATACAACCACGGCTTTTGCTGCGGCTTTGGCGGCTTTTTACCAGAAATTTCCTGTGGCTCACGTGGAGGCGGGGTTGCGTACCAATAATTTATTTCATCCCTACCCGGAAGAAGCCAACCGCCGCTTGATTTCCCAAATTGCCCAGCTGCATTTTGCCCCTACGGCACTGGCTGTGGATAATTTACGCAACTCGGGCGTTGTTGGCAGGATTCACCAAACGGGCAATACGGTCATCGATGCGTTGCTGGCGGTGGCGAAGGGAAATCCCCGCTGCGAGGTACCGGGGTTGGATTGGCAGCGATATCGGGTTTTGTTGGCAACGATTCACCGGCGGGAAAGTTGGGGAAAGACGTTACGGGGAATTGCTCAAGGCTTGCGCCAGATTGTCGATGCTTTCGCAGATACGGCTTTGCTATTGCCCTTACATCGCAATCCCCAGGTTCGCGACCCCCTGCGGGCAGCTTTGCAAGACCATCCCCGTATTTTTTTGACGGAACCGTTGGATTATCAGGCTTTGGTGGGGGCGATGCAGGGTTGCTATTTGGTTTTGACAGATTCGGGAGGCTTGCAGGAGGAGGCCCCTAGTTTGGGCAAGCCGGTGCTGGTGTTGCGGGAGACGACGGAACGTTCGGAAGCGATCGCGGCGGGAACGGCCAAGTTGGTGGGGACCCACAGCGATGGTATCCTGGCGGCGGCGCAATCTTTATTGGCTGATGAGCAAGCTTATGCAGCTATGGCAAATGCTACCAATCCCTTTGGGGATGGTTTGGCGGCCCAGAGAATCGTGCGAATTGTAGAAGCATTTTGCTAGGGGTAGGTTTCAAAGGAGATGCAGGGATGGTTCTTGGCTTGGTATCCTAGAAGAAAAGGCAGCGCGATCGCGACGACTGTCCTTAAGTTTTGTTGTTTCTGATTTTTGATTGTTCCACCGACAACGCTTTTGCACCCATGGTTCCTTTACCAGAAAATCGCCCCAAACAACTTTCCTTGGGCACCCTGGAAACGGAGATAATGCAGATTATTTGGGATTTGGATGGGGCAACGGCCAAACAAATCCACGACCGCATTCTCAAAGACCCAGACCGCGAACTGGCTTACGCTTCGGTGATGACGGTGTTGCGCCGCCTCACGAAAAAGGGCTGGCTGGTTTGCGATACGTCCAATCGGGCGTTTCGCTGGAGTCCCACGGTTTCCCGCCACCAAGCACAAATGCTCAAAGCCCACCAGCAACTACAGGAGTTTCTGGCTGTGGGCAATCCCGATGTGGTAGCTGCTTTTGCCGATAGTTTGGACCAAGCTAGTTTGGAACAAATCCAAGCGATCGCCCAACGGTTACAAGCACAGCGACAAGCGAGGGAGGACTAAGCATGCACGCAAGCGCGATCGCCATGGTTTTGGCTATCTCTTTGGCGGTGCGATACGGCTACAGTTGGCAGGCAACTGCTGAGAACCGTAAGTCCCAAACTTACCCCCAACGCCATTTACGTGCTTTGGTAGCTTTTTTGTTGCCCCCTTTGCTGCTGTTTATGACCGCGGTTTCTATTGTTTGGATGGGACCGGTGGGCGGTATGGTCTGGGGTAAAGCTGGGTGGGTAAGCTATATTCTTGCTTGGGAATTTCTCATATTTGCCATGGGACAGCTCGTTTGCTTGGCTTGGCAAACTTGGAATTTGCAGCAAAAGGTACACACCTATCCCCAACAGGTCTGGGAAGGTATTTCGTTTCGCTTGTTAGAGACGCCCATTGCCTACAGTGCTTTGGTGGGATGCTGGCAGCGATCGCTGGTGGTTAGCCGCGGCATGCTGGCATTGCTCGATCGCGAGCGGTTGCACGCGGTTTTAACCCACGAACAGGGTCACGAATATTACCGGGACCCGTTTTGGTTCTTTTGGTTGGGATGGATGCGCCGCTGCTGTTCCTGGCTGCCGCATACGGAGTTGCTCTGGCAGGAGTTGCTCCTGTTGCGAGAAATTCGCGCCGATGCTTGGGCAAGCCAACGGGTGGATCCGCTCACCCTAGCGGAATCGCTATTGCAAGTGGTGCAGCATTCCCTTCCCGATACAGAAACTACGGAAAATCTCGGTACGGCCTTTAGCTGTGCCTACCCCGACAACCGCTTGCTGGAACGGATCGATGCTCTGCTCGACCCTACGGAATCACCGCCGGAAGTCCCCTGCCGTTGCTGGTTGTGGGTAGCCGTATCGTTTTTACCTTTGGCGATCGCGCCTTTTCATTATTAATTAAATGAGTTTCCATAGGCAGGGTTGACAATTTTTTTGATAAGTTTTATAATAGGGGATGACATAGGGCAGTATTGCCGTAAAAAAGGGGAGGTTTGGGGACGCCTTTACCCAAACATCTAGCCTGCGCAAAAATAATATTTTATTTATGGGGACAAAATCAATACTTTGTATTGACAACTATTGCTTTTGAATTAGAGCTGCCACGAATTGGGCATTTCGATGCCAGCAGCGATCGCGATACCACTGGTGGGCGCGATCGGCAACCCCCTGAAGCCGATCTTCATTGGTCTTCGTCACCACCGGAATTTGCAGGTAGTGGGTGCCCCGTTTCAGAGAGCCCACCGTCTCCGGAACTCCATTCATGCCAATGGGAACGACACCGTGGGCGCAGTAAGCAGCAAAAGTTTCCGAACGTTCCAAGTGGCTGGCGGTTTTGGCACTAAAAAAACCAATCCAAGCATTAAGCAAAATCCAACCAATCTCGCTGGGCTGCATTTTTCCTCGATCGACCCAATCAAACTGGGGAGAAGCAGCTACTTGTACTTGCAAGGTAGGTGCAATATAATAAATTTCTTGCATCCCTAAATCGCGGCAAGTTTGGGCAACGTCATCGCACTTTTGCTGGTGGCAGCGCAGAGGAGAGTGACTGCCCAAGACAACAGCACGCCGATACCGATCGCGCAAAGGAGGAATAATCGGTGGTTTTTCTAAATAATCTGGTTGGGGCAGACAGCGTACCTCCCGTTGCAACCATTTTTCTAAAATCGCCTGCAAGCGAACGTTCAACGCGATCGCCACATCCGCCTGTTGGGCAATGCGATAAGCCACCATCCCCCCAATGGGGTTAACCCATTTCATTTGCTGAAACTCAGCCACTGGCATATCGTGGAAAATGACCAAAACTTGCACCTGCCGCGATCGCCGCACCGCTTGCAATCCTTCCTGCAGCCAAAACGGAGCATCCATTTTTCCCTTGGCATAAGCAGCACCGCTGTAGTGTAGGAGAATATGAGTCACTTCTGGAGGGATTTGCTCCAAAAACGACTTTGAGGTCTTTTGTGGTAAAATCAGCACCGGAAAATCTGTCTGGGTGACAGAAGCGCGATCGCTGACTTGGCAGACCAAAAAATGGGAACTTATTTGGGAATCTTGCCAGAGCTTTTTGGCTAAATGAAAGGCATAATTGCTTACAGAACAAATCTCCGTCGAGACTTTGGGAATAATTTGCAAAACCGACTTTTGTGGCTGTTCCCCGGCAACCTGGTTTGGATTGGGCGATCGCATTTCCTTCCTCCAGCCAAAAAGAAATTGATGGTTCTCGAACGTTGCGCCACCTGTTGGCTATTTGACAGCCAATTCCTACTGGGATAGACAGTATGCCTATCATATCAATTTTCCCATAGGGCAACCGGCCAAAATGCCACCCCAGGCTACAGCAACGAACTTCTCCCAAAACCTAGGTCAAGCAGAAAAAATTTGCTACCATAAACCAAATTGACCAATTTTAGAAATTTTGACTTTTTATTGGTAAAATGACCGATCCAAGCGTAAAAGAACGTTTGCAAAAAATCAAAGCGGCAAAAGACAAAGCACGCCGTCGCCGCGAAGGTAACGAAAAAGGATTGTATCTTTTATTTACCGGCCTGGGCAAAGGCAAAACCAGCAGTGCTATGAATATGGTATACCGCCATTTAGCCCACGAACGACCAGTAGCTGTGGTGCAATTTGTGAAAGATTCCCATTCCTACCCCGACGGCGATCGCATGATGCTGCAAAAATTGCAAGCCGCCGGTTTCCCGGTACAAATCTATACCCTTGGTGGCGGCTTTAGCTGGGAAACCCAAGACCCCGATCTCGACCGGAAAAAGGCGGAAGATGCTTGGCAGCAAGCCAGCCAATTTATCAGCCATCCAGAAATTTCTTTGGTGTTGCTTGACGAATTGCACGTTGCCCTGCACAAAGCACAGTTGCAGGTAGAACCCATACAAACCGCCATTCAAAACCGTCCCCATCACGCTCATGTGGTGAGTACCGGACGCTACGCCCCCCAGTCTCTCATAGATATTGCCGATTTGGTTACCGAAATGACCCGCATTAAACACCACGTTAGCCAAGGTGTTCCCGCACAGATGGGAATTGAATACTAAAATGTCTTGGTTTGCTTGACGATGCGCCCAACTTTCTCCTAAGTCGGGGGAAGGTTGGGGATCTTGTTTGTAGTTTTCAGCCAATCAGCCATCGCTGTTTTGAAAATGGCTATCTATACGACGAATTGGAGATTTTCCCGGATACAATTTTTTGCAGTTGTTGCTTTGCTGGCAACGATTCTTGGCTGCGAGCGTCAGTCTTCTGCCCAAGTTTTGGAAAATTTAACCAAAATGAACCGAAGCCAGCAGGCTTATCGTTTGGATAATTCCTATTTTGCTTCTAGTGTTGGGGATTTGAATATTGCTCTCCACAAGCAAACTCCCTATCGCTATACGATTCGCATTGTTGATAAAACTTTGGTGATGCATGTGGCACAAGCTCAACGATCGCAGTTGCCCAGCTATATCGCTCTGTTGGAAGTGCGTACCCCCGGCAACGGCGTTTCTAGCCTTACTTGCAAAACCGACCTGGCACTAACTGACATTGCTATTTCTTCCCAGGTATTTCCCGCCGTAGCCTCGCGGCGATCGCAAGGTTCCCCTCTAGCATGTCCGCCTGATTTTACGAAAATTCGATCTAAATAAATAGTTGGAAAAGTTCTTGTCAAAACTGCGAATTTATGCTATATTAAAATGTATACAATTGCATATGGAATTCTAGGCAGGATTGCTGCAGGAGGTTCCACCGGAGAAAGTTTTGCTCGAGTTAAAAAGTGGGATTTTCTGGTGCCACTGCCGGAGGGGAAGGTTCGTTTGGGTTCCTTCGCTCAAACATCTAGGCAGGGCAAAAATAATAAAACTATTTTGGCGCAGGTTAGATGTTTGGGTTGAAGTGTCTCATTAAACTCCCCCTTTTTTATGACGAGTCCCCTCGTCCTATGTCACCCTTAATTATAACCAGCAAACAAGAAAAAATCAAGAGCAATTTTGACAATTCTTAACCAAACACGCAGCATTCTCTTTCAAAATTCCCCCCCCCAATTCCCGACAAAAACAAAAAAAAGACCGACGCCAGCCGGTCTCCTTCCGGAAAACATTTATACTTCTCTGCTCAAAACCAGTTTGATTTGAATCGAACCAAAATTTTACCCCGTTAGCTGAACTTGTTGTAACTTCCCAGTTTCCAAAGCATCTTTGACCTCTTGGCGTGCCCAAGTATCCACCGCCAAAATATCGTCTAGAGAAGGATGGGCAACGTGTTCTTCCCGATGCCGATCGCAAGTATATTCGATGGCGCGGGGAATATCCAAAAAAGCAATCTTCTCGGCCAAAAACAAAGAAACCGCTTGTTCGTTGGCAGCATTTAAAACCGCTGGCATGGAACCCCCCGCACGCCCAGCTGCGTAAGCCAGTTCCATACAAGGATATTTCTTACGGTCCGGTTCGCGGAATGTCAAATCTCCAGCTTTCACCAAATCCAACGGTTCCCAATTCGTATACAACCGTTCCGGCCAGGAAAGCGAATACAGCAAAGGCAACCGCATATCCGGCCATCCCAACTGCGCCAGCACCGACGTATCTTGCAATTCGATCAGCGAGTGAATGATGCTTTGGGGATGCACCACAATTTCAATACTATCGTAATCCAAATGGAACAGATAGTGAGCCTCGATCGCCTCCAGTCCTTTATTCATCAAAGTTGCCGAATCCACTGTAATCTTCTTACCCATGGACCAATTGGGATGTTTGATGGCATCGGCAACCGTCACTTGCGACAAACTTTCCGGAGGCCAATCCCGGAACGCGCCGCCAGAAGCCGTGAGCAGAATGCGACGCAAACTTCGGTCGGGAACCCCTTGCAGGCATTGGAAAATGGCCGAGTGTTCCGAGTCAGCCGGCAATAACCGCACACCGTATTCTTCCACCAAGGGATTCACCACCGGACCGCCAGCAATTAAAGTTTCCTTATTCGCCAGGGCAATATCTTTCCCAGCCTTGATAGCGGCAATGGTCGGCAACAACCCCGCACAACCAACAATGCCAGTAACCACAGCCTCCGCATCCCCATAGCGGGCCACTTCCGTTACCCCAGAAATGCCAGCCAACAGTTGGGGAGGGAAAGACAGATCCGCGATCGCGGCTTGCAAATCCGGTAGCAGGGTTTCGTCGTGAATGGCGGCGATTTGCGGTTGGAATTCGCGAATTTGGGCCGCTAGCTGTTCGACATTGCGTCCGGTAGCTAGACCGACTACCCGAAAGCGATCGGGATACTGACGGACAATTTCTAAAGTTTGAGTACCAATGGAACCGGTAGAACCAAGAATTGTAATTGCTTTCACGGTTTATTTTTTTGGAATAGCAACAGTTTCTACTATAAATTTTTGGCGATCGCTCGCACGCATCCTAGTACCCTAGCACAAAGAAAACCACGCCATCCCAGGGAAAAGTGCCCCTTCCCACAACTTCCCCAGCAACGCTAAAGTACATGAAATTGCCGCAACCGCTACCAACTTTCAGCCAACCAAAGCCATGGGCAAACAAAAACGAAAATTCCCCCATCTGGTAGGGTCCAAATGGACAGCCAAACAAGCAACCTGGGGATGGCGACATTTTGAAGTGGTCAACCGTCAAGACAAAGGCAAATGGGTGTTCGCCGAAATGATTGCCTCCTGCGACCCCAGCGTACGTTTTTGGTTAAACGCCAAACAGCTCAAAGACCGCCAGCTCTGGGAACCGGGTTGGAAATCCCTGCAAGAGCAAGCAGAAGCAGACGAGGAAATTTCCTAAAGCCAAAGCTGGAAACATGGCAAAACATGCTAGCTTAGAAAAGGTTGTATGGCTTGCTACTTCCATCGCTGGGCATCGTAGCAGCCTGGTTTGCCTCGCGGTTTGCCGAAGTCCACCATCCAACGAGAATACGCTTACAATACGCTCTATGGGCGCAGCTGTTTCCCTGCAAAACATTCGCAAAATTTACAATCGCGTCCCCGTGGTCACCGATATTTCCTTTACCATCGACGCGGGGGAAATGTTTGGCCTGTTGGGACCCAACGGGGCCGGAAAATCTACCACCATCCGCATGCTGACCACACTTACCAAACCCACCGCAGGAGACATTTACATCGGTGGGTACGATGTCAGCCGCCATGCCAGACAAGTAAAAGAACGCATCGGCGTAGTTTTGCAGCAAACCAGCGTAGACATGGATTTGTCAGTTTGGGAGAATATGGAATTTCACGGTAAGCTCCACCATATCCCCAAAGCCAAACGCCGAACCGCCATCGAACGCTGGTTGGAGTATGTGGAACTGGCTGAGCGGCAGAACAGTTTGGTGAAAGAGCTTTCCGGTGGCATGAAGCGTCGCTTGCAATTGGCTAGAGCCATGTTGCACCAGCCGGAGATTTTGTTTCTCGACGAACCCACTGTGGGCTTGGACCCGCAAACCCGCCGCCGCCTGTGGGAGATTATTCGCGACCTGAACAAGCAAGGAATGACCATGCTGCTGACCACCCACTACATGGAAGAAGTGGAATATTTGTGCGATCGCATTGGCATCATGGATAGCGGTCGGTTAATTGAGTTGGGAACGTTAGAGGATTTGCGCCGAAAACACGGAGAAGGGTTGGTGATGAAACAAAGTGGCGATCGCTGGGATTATATCTTTTTTCCCACCCTGGAAGCCGCCAAAGCCCATTTGGACAGCCAAAGCGATCGCACGGGGATGCTAGTACGCGAATCCAACCTAGAAGATATTTTTGTGGAACTTACCGGACGACAGCTCGATTGAGTCTTGGTACTAAGTCCTCCTACCACTATGCCTAGTCTTGCCGCCAAAATTGAAGCGATTCTGTATTTAAAAGGACAAACCCTTTCGGTGGCTGAAATTGCCCAATACGCAGACTGCGATCGCGATGCCGTCCAAGACGCCCTCATCCAGCTCATGGACGATTATGCCCACCGGGAGAGTGCCTTGGAAGTGGTAGAAACCAAAAATGGCTACGCCCTGCAACTGCGGGATGCCTTCCAAGAGTTGGTGCAAACCCTCATTCCCGTGGAACTGGGGGTCGGTTGTTTGCGGACCCTCGCCGCGATCGCCCTATCCGGTTCCATGCGCCAATCGGAATTGGTAGAAGTACGCGGGTCCGGTGCCTACCAACACGTACAAGAACTGGTAGAGCGGGGATTTGTACGCCGCCGCCGCCCCCCCGACGGACGCTCCTACATGCTGCAAATTACCGATAAATTTTACCAATATTTTCAAGTGGACGACCTATCCGCTCTCACTTCCCAGGCGCAAACCACTTCAGAGGCTTCAAACGCCCAGTAAGCGATCGAAATATCCAGATTTTCCCACGATCGCCCAACCAGGTCTTGCCTTGGAACGATAAACTTGAAATAGGTAAAAAGAAAGCCCAACGACTGCCGAACTTATGTCTTTTAACCCTGATTTCCTGAACGCCCACGATGACGAAGAACAAGAAAATGCACTTTTAGAGTATTTGCAAGAACAGTCTCCAGAAGTCCTAGCACGGGTGGCTAAATCCATCAGTCCAGAAATCAAAGACATTATCTCTCAAAACGTACGTGGGTTAATGGGAGCTCTTCCCAGCGAACAGTTCAAAGTCCAAATTTCCACCGATTCCGATAACATGTCCGGCTTGCTAGCTTCCGCCATGATGACGGGATACTTCCTTCGTCAAATGGAACAACGCATGGAACTAGAAGCCCATCTCAACACCTCCGACCCCAGCGACCGTTCTGGGGAAGACACCGATAAGCACGAACAGTAACATTCACCAAATAGCCGCATGCCAGCTCAGCTTGGGAAGTTGGGGATCTCTGGCATTCCCTTTTGGGTCGTTCCCATCTCCCCTCACCAGCCAACCCCCCATGGCGATACCATCGCCCCCTTCCTAGCTGATGGCTGCATGCCGGGGATTAATCTGCCAAATGGCTGGGAAACGAACCGGTTTTGGCGGTAACAGTGACTTGTTCCCCATCCCGTTTGACTTCTACATCTAGTTGGGTTCCCACTTCCGTGGCATCCACCGCTGCTTGCACGTCGGTAGCGGTTTTCACCGGTTGACCGCCCACTTGGAGGATGACATCCCCTTGACGCAATCCAGCTGTTGCCGCCGGCGAACCGGGCAGCACTCTAACAATCAAAACGCCGGTGGTGGGAGGAATTTTCACTTCATCTCCCAAACGGCTGGCCAGTTGCTGCCGATTTTCTGGGGTCAAATCCACCATCTGAATTCCCAAAAACGGATGGTCGGCCGTGCCCTTGGTGACAATTTGTTGGGCAATGCGTTTGGCGGTTTCGATGGGGATGGCAAAACCCAACCCTTGGGCGTTGGCGCGAATGGCGGTATTGATACCAATGACTTCGCCGCGGTCGTTGAGCAAAGGTCCGCCGGAATTGCCGGGATTGATGGCAGCGTCGGTTTGAATAAAACGCACCCGCTTGTTGCCAATCCCCACTTCTTTGCTAGAACGCCCCAGGGCACTGATAATCCCAACCGTAACTGTATTGTCCAATCCTAAAGGATTGCCGATCGCGATCGCCCACTGACCGGGCACCAATTTTTCGGAATCGCCTCCCTCAGCAGTGGGCAAGGCTTGGGCGTCAATTTTTACCACGGCAATATCGGTAAGTTCGTCGGTTCCCAAGACCTCCCCTTCCAGGGTACGACCGTCTTTGAGGGAAACCTGCACCCGATTGGCGTTTTTCACCACATGGGCATTGGTAAGAATGTAGCCATCTTGGCGATAAATAAATCCCGAACCGGTTCCCTGTTCGATGCGTTTGCGTTCTGGCGGCATGCGATCGCCAAAAAACCGCCGAAATAAAGGATTATTCAGGGGATGTTCGGCTTCTGATTCTACCGTTCTCACCGCATCCAACCGCACCACCGCCGGTCCCACTTTTTCCACCGCTTTGGCAATAAAATTCGGACGGGAAGAAACCGGACTCTGACGGCGTGGCAATGAGGAAAAGTCCCGCTCGGGTTGTTTCTTCAACACCACGCGCACGGCTTCTTGGTCTTGCTTTTGGCGATGTTCCGCTTCTAAATAACGGTTGAAAAAGAAACCGCCACTACCCCCCAACGCCAGCAAGGATACATAGACAATCCACTGTTTCCAAGGCAATTTCATAAAAATATACCAACTAGCAACCTAGTTTGATAAAAGATAGAAATATAGACAGAAAAGCCGCATCTTGGGGCTGTCTATCTTAATTCTACGTTTAAAACCTGGGAAAAAACCATGTAGGAATTTCCTATTTATACGAAAAATTCCCCTAACGAACAGCAACAAACGCTACGTCTGAGGGGAAAAACGCCTAAATCGATCGAATTTTCCTAAAAAAATTCCCCAGGCGCGCCCTTTCGTGGTAAAAACATCTAGGCATTTCTTCCCTTGCCAGCTGCCGCTGTAGCCTTTCTGTCGCCATTCGTGGCACAATGAAAAAGAAAGCCATCGTGCTGCTGGCGAGACATTTGTCGAACAAATAGATAGGCAAAAACTTCCTATGGAAACGAAATTGGTTCTTTCCGTGCTCAGCATCCTGTTTATCGTCGCTTGCCTGTTTTTCGGAACCCAAAACGGCTTTTACGACACCGATAACTATCACGGAAACGGCTCAGCTCACTAAAGCAAAATCCCACTCCAGACTAACCTAATCACTGGACAAAAATCGACATTCGTGTTGATTGCGTTCGGTTCGTCCAGCCTTGGTCTCGTAGCAGACTCCG